>CANLED010000036.1 GCA_947489175.1 Chitinophagaceae bacterium
CAGCTAGTACAACCCATTCTAAATTGTCTGAAGAGGAGAGAGCTGCTGTGGGGATAACGCCTGGACTGATCAGGTTATCTGTTGGATTGGAACATCCCGAGGATATATTAGAAGACATTCTACAAGCACTGGGATAGCAGTAATTTTATTTTTTATTAATAATACGGATATGATAACCATTGGAAATTTTTTCTTTAAGTACAGGAATCAGTTGTTTATTTTTTTATACGCTTTGCTGTTGATTCCTTCACCGGAATTGTTTACTATAGAAAAATTTGGTCAAGATTATTGGTTTTTGTCTTTTTATATTGGGTTGTCTATCACTACAGCCGGTATTATTATTCGTGGTTTAACGATTGGACTAACTTTTATTGAAAGGGGAGGAAAGGATTTAAAAATTCATGCCGATGCACTAATAACCCGGGGATTGTTTACACATTGCAGAAATCCGCTTTATGTTGGAAACAACCTGATGTTATTGGGCTTGGGTATTTTATCAAATTCTTTGATTTATGTTTTGATTGTAGTGCCTGTTTTCTTATTTATTTATCAGGCAATTGTTTTAGCTGAAGAGAATTTTTTAAAACAAAAATTTGGGACTCACTATACAGAATATTGTGCCACTGTAAACCGATGGCTTCCCAATTTCAAAGGGATTGGAAGCACTTTTTCAACCATGAAATTCAATTGGGTTAGGTGGTTGTTTACTGAATATAATACACAGATTTTTTGGTTAACGGGTGTATTTCTTACCATTATTTTTAAATATCCGCAAGTTGTTGGTGATGGTTCAGTAAATAGGAATAAGTGGACGATGATTGTGTTGCCTGTGATGGTTTTATATTATGTTTTCTTGAGGTGGTTACGAAAATCAGGAAAAGTGAAAATAGATTAAAAAAAAAGGTTCCAATTTATGGAACCTTTTTTTGTTGCCCGACCTGGATTCGAACCAAGACAAACAGAACCAAAATCTGTCGTACTACCATTATACTATCAGGCAATCTTTATTTCGGAGTGCAAAAATAAGGAAATTATTTTTGATGCCAAATTTTATAGTCAACTTGATCAATTCTTTTTTTATTTATGCTTGTTTTACCAGGAAATAATTCTTTTTTCCTTTCTGTATAACAATATAATTGCCTGATAAAAGTGCAGATTTATCAATTTTGAAATTAATATCAGTAATTTTTTCTTTATTTAAAAGGATGCCTCCGCCTTGAACCATTTTTCGTGCTTCTCCTTTGCTTGGGAAGATCCCTGTTTCTGCAAGAAAACTTACAATGTCTACACCTTCTTCTATAAAACTTGAAGGAATAGCATGAACAGGAACGCCTTCCATGGCAGCAAGTAAACTAGGTTCATCTAATTCCTTTAAATTGATATCTTGTTGTTTCCCAAATAATTGTTCAGTTGTTTGTTTCGCAACCTCGAATTCCTCTTTCCCATGAACAAAAGTGGTTACAGCTTCTGCTAATTTTTTTTGTAAAATTCTTAATCCCGGATCAGTTGAGTGCGATATTTGCAATGCCGCAATTTCTTCTTTTGAAATCAAAGTGAAGATTTTGATCCATTTTTCTGCATCTGCATCAGCAGCATTCAACCAAAATTGATAAAATTGAAAAGGGGATGTTTTTTCGGGGTCTAGCCAAATATTCCCTTTCTCCGTTTTTCCAAATTTGCCACCATCTGTTTTTGTAATCAGGGGACAAGTAAACGCAAATCCTTCACCCCCAGCTTTTCTGCGGATCAGTTCTGTGCCCGTAGTTATATTACCCCATTGATCACTACCTCCCATTTGAAGCTTGCAGTTCTTGTGCTGGTAAAGCCAATAAAAATCATATCCCTGCATTAATTGGTAAGCAAATTCTGTATAACTGATTCCAGTTTCACCTTCAATCCTTTTTTTTACACTGTCTTTAGACATCATATAATTTACCGTGATGTGTTTTCCCACATCTCTAAGAAAATCAATGAACCCCAATCCTTTAAACCAATCATAATTGTTTACTATTTCTGCAGCATTTGTTCTGTTAGTAGAAAAATCAAGGTATTTTTCAAGTTGCTTTCTAACTCCAGCAATATTTTTTTGAAGGGTATCTTCATTCAGCAGGTTTCTTTCTTCGCTCTTCCCACTTGGGTCGCCTACCATCCCTGTTGCACCACCTACCAAAGCAATAGGTTTGTGCCCTGCTTGTTGCAAATGGTAAAGCAGCAAAATCGGAACAAGACTGCCTATATGAAGGCTATCTGCCGTAGGGTCGAAACCAATATATGCGGTTGTTGGTTCTTTTTCAAGTTGTTCAGCAGTTCCAGGCATGATATCCTGTAACATTCCTCTCCATTTGAGTTCTTCAATCAAGCCCATTGTTAAATTCTTTACGCAAAAGTAAAGCAGATTGGATTGAATGACAAAATCATGCAATAACAAACACTATAAAACGTTATTAATCAATGAATTTATGTGTTTTATAACACCAAAAGGAATCATATTCAGTAACTTTGATTGGTGAAAATGAAGTTAATGTGTTGTTTTCCAAGGATATAAAGATTAATCTAAAATTGAAATTGTTTTTTCTGAAAAAAAATAGAAACCAGTTAAAGGTGCTTGTTAGTATGCATGGAATAATACTTTTGATTATTTCTATGTTATTTGCCATAAAAGGAAATGCTCAATTTCGAAAATATTCAAATGAATTTTTGAACATTGGAGCCGGTGCTAGAGGTTTGGCCATGGGTGGTGCACAAGTAGCCTCAGTTGGCGATGCAACCGCTGGATATTGGAATCCGGCAGGATTAACTGAAGTAAAAAATCATCCAATGTTGTCTATGATGCATGCTGAATATTTTGCTGGCATTGGCAAATATGATTATGCATCTTTGGCAATGCCCCTTGGTGATCCTTCTTCAACGGCGCGTACCATAGGATTTTCTTTGATGAGATTTGCTGTTGATGACATCCCGAATACATTGTTTTTAGTTGAACCTGATGGTACAGTTAATTATAACAATATACGTTCCTTTTCATCGGCAGATTACGCTTTTTTGATTTCGTACGGACAAGTTATTTATGGCGATGATGAGCGTACTTTTTCTTTTGGAACAAATGCCAAAGTAATTCACAGGAACGTGGGTAGTTTCGCAAAGGCCTGGGGATTTGGATTGGATGCATCTCTTCAATACCATACCAAGTCATTAAGTTTGGGGTTAGTCGCAAGAGATGTTACCACAACTTTTAATGCTTGGAACTTCAATTTTACCGACAGAGAAAAGGAAGTCCTGTATCTCACAAACAATCAAATTCCTGTTAAATCAACCGAAATTACGGCTCCTCGTCTTATAATGGGCGCTTCATATTCAAAAGCTTTATCAGATAACCTGAAGTTATTGGGTGAAGTTAACATGGATTTTACCTTTGATGGAAAAAGAAATGTATTGATTTCTGCAGATCCTATGAGTATTGATCCAAGAGTTGGATTTGAATTAGGGTATAAAGAAATTATTTTTGGTCGACTCGGAGTCTATAATTTTCAACAAGGATTAAAGGATGGAGATACTTCGAACATAAAAAAAGTTTGGATTTATCAGCCCAGTGCAGGAGTTGGATTCAAAATTAAAAAGGTAGAAATTGATTATGCCTTTACAAATCTTGCCAATCAGTCAAATCCTTTATATACCCATATATTTTCATTAAAATTGAACCTGATAAAAAAAGAAAACAGATAATCATGAAGAAGCCAATTTCATATATCAGTGTCTTTTTCGTTGCAGCGTTCATGTTGTGCACATTAAATTCGAACGCTCAATTTAATAATGAGTGGATTGATTTCAGCAAAACATATTATAAATTTAAGGTTGGTGAAACAGGATTATATCGAATCCCTTTTTCAACATTACAAGCAAATGGATTATCAGCTGTACCTGCCAATCAGTTTCAATTGTGGCGCAATGGCAAGGAAGTGGCTCTTTTTACTTCCGTCTCAACAGGGTTGTTAGGATCAAATGATTTTATTGAATTCTTTGGTGTGATGAATGATGGAAAGGCCGATGCTCCATTGTACAAAAAACCAGAATTTCAGTTAGCTGATAAGTGGAGTTTGCAGACAGATACTGCCGCCTATTTTCTAACCGTAAATCAATCTGCTAACGCAAGATTAGTAAATACCCCCAATGTTATTACAGGAAATTCAATCGCAGCAGAACCATATTTCATGTATACGCTAGCTAAAAATTATAAAGATCAAATAAATCCGGGTTTTGCATCAATTGTTGGAATTTATGTTTATTCTTCATCATACGACAATGGGGAAGGGTGGACAAGCAGAAGCATTGCACCTAATTCTCCTGTAGTTGACCAGTACAATGATTTGTTTGTTGCGAATAGCCCTTTAGAAGCGAGTTTTAAAGTTACTGCTTTTGGCAATGCTTTAAATCTTAGGTCTGTGCAAGTGCTTGTTAATGGCAGTAAATTGATAGATCAGAAAATGGATTATTTCAGTGCCGCCATCAAAGAAATAAGTTTCCCTAGCACTTTAATTGGAAAGAGTATCGATACCATTAGGATAAATAATCAAACAACATCAGGATCAGATAGAATCGTTGTGGGTAAATATGAATTAACGTATCCGCGTCAGTTTAATTTCGGAGGAGCAAGTCTTTTTGAGTTTAATTTGCCCGGCAGCTCGGTTGGAAATTATCTTGAAATAACAAATTTTACCAACAATGCAGTAGCTCCAATTTTGTATGATTTGTCTGAGGGTAAAAGGTACGTTGCTGATGTGGCAGTTATTGGTAAATTTAGGTTCGTATTACCTCCAGGTGGACAACGAAGTTTTGTTTTAATGAATGCTTCTTCACCAAAAATCAAAACAATTAATTCGGTCACAAAAAAAGTATTTATTGATTTTTCTAAAGCGGCCAATCAGGGGAATTACCTCATGATTTCTCATCCCAGTTTAGGCGCAAGCAGCAAAGGGAATGCCATTGATAATTATATAGCATACAGGACTAGCGCCGTTGGTGGTGGTTACCAACCGAAAGTTTATGATATAGATGAATTGGTAGATCAATTTGGCCTTGGAATAAAAAAGCATCCATCTTCAGTAAAGAATTTCATCAACTTTGCACGTCAGTTTTTTTCCACAACACCACAGAATGTATTTTTGATAGGAAGGGGGTTAACGTATGATCAGTATAGATACAATGAATCTCGACCAATAACAGAAAAAATAAACATCATTCCAACTTTTGGAAATCCTGGGTCGGACAATATCTTGGCTTCAACCGACAATGATGCAACCGCAGAAGTTGCTATTGGCAGACTTTCCGTTACAAGTGGAGATGAAATAAATGCATATTTAGACAAAGTTAAACTGCATGATTTGTCATTGATTTCTCAAAGCAATACAGTGAAAGAGAAAGCCTGGATGAAAAATTTTGCCCATGTTGTTGGAGGTGGTGATCCATATCTCCAATCTGTCATTGATAGTTACATGAAATCTGCAGGTGCACATGTACAAGACACCTCCATTGGAGCTCAAATCTATACTTTCAATAAACTTTCTGCCGCTGCAGTGGAACAAGTGAATTCAGGGTTGCTAAGTAGTTTATTCTCCGAAGGCTTGGGAATGATTACCTATTTTGGGCACTCTTCAGCAAATTCAATGGAGTTTAATTTAGATGATCCTTCCATTTTTGATAACCAGGGAAAATATCCTTTGTTTATGGCAAATGGATGCAATGCTGGCAACTTTTTTACTTATGACACATTGCGAGCTACGGCAGGGAAACGAAATATTTCTGAGAATTATGTTTTGATGCCCAACAAAGGAAGCATTGGTTTCATTGCAAGTACGCATTATGGCATTGTAAATTATCTAAACTTATATACAAATATTTTTTATCGACGAATGGCTAGAGAGGACTATCAGTCAACCATAGGGGATTTGCAAAAAAATGTTTCACATGAAGTAATTGCCTCTGGAGGTAATGATGATTTTTATAATGTGATGACGATGGAACAGATGTTACTTGGTGGAGATCCAGCAATAAAGCTGTACCCGCATCCATTGCCAGATTTTGCTGTTGAAGATCCCTTCATTAGGATAAATCCCAATCCACTGTCTGTAACCAATTCAAACTTCGATTTGAAAGTAAAATATTATAACCTCGGAAAAGCTGTTAAAGATTCTGTTCGTTTGAAGATTAAACGCGAAATGCCAGATGGAAGTTTGGTTGTGCTTTACGACCAAAACAGGGGAAGGGTTTACTATGCAGATTCTGTTTCAATCTCTGTTCCAATCAATCCATATACCGATCGTGGTCAAAATAAGATTATTGTACAACTCGACTCAGCATCATTGTTGAATGAAATCACCAGGAACAACAACACTGTTACAAAGTCGTTCTCCATCGCTGAAGATGAAGTTCGGCCAGTATATCCGCTGAACTTTGCAATAGTGAATTCCAGTAAAATTCTCCTTACTGCAACATCAAATCAGTTTTTACAAGTACCTAAAAGTTTTATAGTTGAAGTTGATACTACAGAGAATTTCAATTCTCCTATAAAAGTTAGTCAAACGCAATCTTCCATTGGTGGTGTAATCGAATTCAGTCCAGTGATTCCTTTGAGAGATAGTGTTGTTTTTTATTGGAGAGTAGCAAAAGTACCTGATACTGGGGTAATAAATAAATGGTCAAATTCATCTTTTGTTTATTTACCAACTAGTTCAACCGGTTGGAGTCAATCGCATTATTTTCAGTATTTGAAAGAAACTTATAATGGGGCAGGTTTTGTTGCTAGATCTCTATTGAATGCTGAAGAGGAAAATTCCTATCAGTTTACGGCTGGATTAGTTCCCTATTTTGGAAATACTGTTCGAAAAAATCTTGAGCTTTCCATAACAAACGGATGTGGTTTAAACTTCAACTCTATCGAATTTGTAATATTGAATTCATTTACAGGGAAACTGACACGAAATAAATTGGTTGGATCCTTAGGGATTTACAATAGTTCTTTTTCAGCTGCTTGTTCTTCTACAAACCCATATCAATTTTACTATTCATACAACAATAGTTTAACTAGAAAATATGCCGCAAATCTTTTTGATTCAATTCCCAATGGTACTATTTTAATTATTTCGAATTGGGTGAGATCAGGCTCTTCAGCTTCAAATCAATATATTGATGTTTGGAAAGGAGATAAGAATATTTATGGAGTAAATAGTTCGCTCTACGACAAACTGAAAAGTATCGGATTAACTCAGATCGACTCTTTTTACCGTGAAATTCCATTCCTTTTTATTGTAAAAAAGAATCTTGATGGTTCGTGGAAAGTTTTAGATCAGCAGGTGGGAAACTTTGTAAATCAGCAATTAAAAAGTGAGTTGAAAATCAATAGTTTTCTATCTAACTCCAGTAGTGAATTGAATCTAATCGGTCCCGCTAAATCTTGGAGCAGCATCCATTGGAAAGGCTATTCGTTAGAACCTAATTCTGCAGATCAAATCAAATACAAGGTTTTTGGTGTTACAAAAAATTTCAGTGAAACGCTCTTGTACTCAAGTTCTAGCAAACAAAAAGACACATCGTTGGCGTACATCAATGCAAATTCATTTCCTTATTTAAAAATTTACCAAGAAAACTCAGACACAACAGACCATACACCTTGGCAAACAAAATACATTCAAGTTAAATATGAGCCCGTACCAGAAGGCGCCCTTACACCCGCATCACAGGTTCCATTAAAAGATACATTGGATGTTGGAGAGCCTATTAAGTTCAACATGGCTTTTAAAAATATCAGTCCCGTTGCTTTTGACAGTGTAAAACTATTAATGACTGTGACCGATCCTTCAAACAATACCAAGGTTATATTTGACGGCAAGCGCAAGCCCATAAAATTGGCAGGAGATACCATACTTGTTGATTATACTTTAGATACAAAGAACATGGTTGGTGATAATTCTGTGTACATCAATTTTAACCCAGATAATGCTCAACCTGAGCAATACATGTTCAACAATTATTTGAACAAGAACATCTATGTAAGGCCCGATACTTATGCCCCAAATTTAGATGTAACTTTCGATGGGTTGCATATCTTGAATAAGGACATTGTTTCGCCGAAGCCTACCATCCTGGTGAAGCTCAAAGATGATAGTAAGTTTCTTGCATTGAACGACACTAGTTTGTTTTCTGTTAAACTTCGATATCCAGATGGATCTATAAAATCCATCAAATTTGACAATGACACATTACTCTTTACTCCAGCAATGTTATCTCCAGGCAGTACTGAAAATACTGCATCTGTGACCTTTAAACCTTACTTAAGGGACGATGGAGAATATGAATTAATTGTATCAGGAAAAGATAGAAGCAATAACGCCTCTGGAGCTTTTGAATACAGGGTAATGTTTGATGTTTACAACAAGTCAATGATTACAAACCTATTGAACTATCCAAATCCATTCACTTCCTCAACAGCTTTTGTTTTTACGCTTACTGGATCTGAGCTTCCAAGTGGATTTAGAATCCAAATATTAACAGTAACCGGCAAGATTGTAAAAGAGATCTTAAAAGAAGAGTTGGGACCACTAAGAATAGGGAATAACATCACTGAATATAAATGGGATGGTACCGATATGTTTGGTCAACCCTTGGCAAATGGTGTTTATCTTTATCGAGTATTAACTGATATTCGTGGTAAAAAAATTGATAAACTTAAAACCTCCGGTTTTAATACTGACAAGTATTTTCAAAGTGGTTATGGTAAAATGTATTTGATGCGTTAATTAATATTTTCATGCATTCAAACAAACATCCTCCTGAATTTAAGCTGTTACTTAGCTGTAGCCGGGTTAAACCCACACAAAAAGAACTTGATGTTAGGGATAATAGTTTTACATCACCGATTGATGAAAGTCACTTTTTATTTCTTATCAACAGGCATCTTGTTGCACCGATTGTTTATTTCAATCTAAAAAATGAAACTAGAATTTCAAATAACCTGAAATCGGATCTTAAATTGCTTGCTGAACATAATCAATTCAAGGTTTTGATTACCAAGCAAATGATCATTCGCTTGCAAAAGAAATTTCTTGAATTGAATGTAAAGGGACTTTTTCTCAAAGGAGTGCCTTTGTCTGAGATGTATTATGGGGATGTTGGATTGAGGGATACGATGGACATTGATGTGTGGGTAGAAGAGCATGGCTTTGTTGAAATTTGCAATTATTTACGATCCTTAGGGTATACATCAAATCTTGATTTAGGCTCCTTGAATAGCAAGCAGATTGCTTATAAATATAAAACTGATCATCACCTGCTGTTTACCATCAACCACCCTCATTATCCTGCAATAATTGAGCTTCATTGGAAAATTAGAGGTCGCTTGGGCATATTTACATTCAATCCCAATGAAAGATTTTCAGAGTTGATTTCATATAATTCATCAAATACATTAATTCCTGTTTTTAGCCATGTCGATAATTTGCTTTTTTTATGTACACATGGATGTGATCATGCATGGTATCGGTTAAAATGGTTTTTTGATTTACCTCAACTGATAGATAAAATTGAATTTAAATGGAATGATGTATTAAATAGAGCGGAACAATTGAATTGTGTTGACCAACTATTATTAAGTTTCTTGTTACTAAACAAATTGTTGAGCCAGCCCATCCCTGATGAATTGCAGTTGAGATTACAGAAAAATATTAATAAACTGTCTTGGAGTCTTCGCTACGTTGAACACTGTATTTTATACAATGGTCAATATTGTGATACAGACAAAGAAAAGTTACTAAATCTGAGGTATGTTTTGTCTCAAAATAAAAAAGGAATTTTAAATCCAACTTTGTTTTACAGGCATCTTACCAGTGAAAATGATTGGAAATTATTGCCATTACCTAGCTACCTCTTTTTTCTTTATTTCCCACTGCGCCCCTTCATGTTGTTATGGCGACGAATAACCAAACATTAAACCCTTAAACATCTTCAACCCTCTTCAACCCTCTTCAACCCTCTTCAACCCTCTCAACCCTCTCAACCTTCTCAACTAACTTCAACCACTTCAACCACTTCAACTTCTTCAACTAATATCAACCCCTCAACTTTAAATCCTCTGCTTCTCATACATCTCCTGAAACAACCCCTTGCTCTTAATGAGTTCATCAAAACTGCCCTCTTGAACAATACAACCATCTTTCATCACATAAATAAAATCAGCAATTTTTAAGTTGTATAACCTATGTGAAATGAGGATTACTATCTTGTTTGATAGGTTGTTTTTAATTTGTTCGTAAAGCCTTAATTCTGAAAATGCATCCAAGGAACTGCTTGGTTCATCTAAAACAACTATTTTGGTTTTTTTGTAAAATATTCTTGCCAATGCTAACTTTTGCCATTGTCCACCACTTAATTGTTCACTGCCTTCAAATATGCTGCCTAACTTCGTCTGATATTCCTTTGAAAGCTTCTTAATAAATTCATCAGCTCCTGATGTTTTGGCAGCTGCAATGGCAGTTGATTTTATTGTTTCGTTAGGATCTAAATTAAAATGAATATTTTGAATTGCTTCTAAAAAATATTTTTCGTAATCTTGGAAGAAGAATCCTGAATTGTCATAAAATGAGGCAGTATCAAACTGTTTGATGTTTTGATTATTTATTGTTATGTTACCTTGATATGTGGTATAAAGCCTTGATAAAATTTTGACAAGGGTGGTTTTCCCAGCGCCATTTTCTCCTACAATCGCAACTATTTGTCCACCTTTGGCATTAATTGATATGTTGTTGAGAATGGGGGTTTTTGCTTCTGGATAGGTAAATGAAAGATTTTCAAGGGCCAAAACCGTTATTTCCTGAGGCATGCCAACGGTGCCTTTGTTTTGCTGATTTGTTTCTTCTAAAGAAAAAAAATCAACCAGGTTCCGGAAAAACATCCTAAGTTGAAAAATCTGAAGGAAGGATTGAAAGAAGCTTTTGGAGCTCGTTTGCATGCGCTGAAAACCTTGTAGATACAATACAAACAGCCCAATGGTCATTGTTTTGTTCAGTGTTAAAAATGACATGTAGCCAATTGCTGCAGACAATAAAACAACTTCTAAAATTTCCACAATCAGATTTTTACTAAGTGCAGATTGATGGATCTTTTTCTTTTCCATAGAAATGTAATTTCTCAGTTTAGATAGCCTCAATCCAAAAGATTCTCCAAATTGAAAACTCCGAAGTTCTTTGGCCCATTGAATGCCAGTAAGTATTTGAAAAAGGTAATTGGCTTCACGTTCTTTTGGAGCAAGCGAAAATTCTAGGTTGGTTAGTTTTTTACCTTGAAGCCATTTATTGAAAGAAATGGGGATCGCAAAAAGAATTACTGCGATAAAAAAATAGGCCTTGATTGAAATGAAAAAAGCAACTAAAAATAGGAGTGAGAGCCCGCTCGCCATCAAAGCATTGATGGCTGGAAGTATTTGTCCAACCCTAAAAATAGCCTGCTGCT
>CANLED010000037.1 GCA_947489175.1 Chitinophagaceae bacterium
GTATTGCCACAATTGTTTAATAGAAAGCGTTACAATGAAGATGGTGTGGGTGGAATGCACGTTTATTCTCCATGGTGGGGCGATAACAAAAAATTGGATTTCCCAAGAGGATACCATGTTGAATATTGGGGTGGTATGGGCCAACCTGCCTATGGTTTCGGTATGGGCATGGAAGGGATGAATGGCCAATATCCTGTAAATGGTGTTCAAAAAGAAGCCGGTGGATATGGTAAATCTTTGAAGGAAGATGTTCGCTATTTCTATGGAGCTGGTGTTGGTATGGCAGGCAGGGGCGAATCCATTCCATTAGAAACTAATTTGTGTGAAATCGATCCAAGTGTAGTTGATAAATATGGTCTTCCTGTATTGAAGTTTCATGTGAAGTACACTGAGCATGAAATTAATCAGGCGAAGCACATGAAAGAAACATTCAAGGAAATCATGCATGAAATGGGTGCAGTAATTACTTGGGGTGGAAATGATGGTCCTGAGAACAATTATGGACTTGAAACACCGGGTAAAATTATCCATGAGGCGGGTACCACCAGGATGGGAAATGATCCAAAGAAATCTGCTTTGAATAAACATAACCAAGCACATGATTGCAAAAATCTTTTTGTAGTTGATGGTGGTGCATTTGTTTCACAAGCTGATAAAAACATTACCTGGACAATCCTTGCGCTTTCAATGAGAGCGTCAGAGTATTTGATGGATGAAATGAAAAAAGGAAATATTTAAATACATTGTTTAGGCGTTGAGTTGTTTAGTTGTTGAGAAAAACAAATATGCCTAAACAACTAAACGCCTAAACACCTAAACATACTAAACATACCAAAAATGGATAGAAGAAAATCGTTAAAAGCCCTCGCTCTTGGAACATTGGGTGGTGTGGCCATACTTGATGGTTGTAAGCCTGGCGAAACAAAAAAAGTTGCTGCCAATAAATCGGTGGCTGACGGATTTACACTTGATCGTCAACCTGAAGAGCTTGCTCAATACGAGAAAGTTGTTTCAGAAACTTTTTTCAGTGCTCATGAAATGGCTACCATTTCCATTCTTGCTGATATTATTATTCCAAAAGATGAAGTGAGTGGAAGTGCCAGTGAAGCAAAAGTTCCTGACTTTATTGAGTTTATTGTAAAAGATATGCCAACTCACCAAACTCCAATGAGGGGTGGATTGAGGTGGTTGGATCTTTATTCATCCAAGAAGAACGGGAAGTCGTTCAAAGATAGTAGCAAAGAGCAGCAAATTGCTATTGTTGATGAGATTGCCTATCCTAAAAAAGCCACTAAATTGGTTGGTCAGGGTGTTGCTTTTTTTACATTGATGAGGGATCTAACTGTAACTGGATTTTATACCACCAAAATGGGTGGTGATGATCTTGGTTATGTTGGAAATCAACCCAATCAATGGAATGGCGTGCCTGATGATGTTTTGAAGCAGTACAATGTAGCTTATACAGAGAAAGAAAATAAAGAGTGCGTTAAATACAGTTAATTCATCAATTAATCAACGATTCATTATGTCATCCAAAAACAATGCCCGTAGAAAGTTTATTAAAAGTGGTGCCCTTGGGCTTGCTGCTTTTACCATCGTTCCTCGTCATGTATTAGGTAGAGGTTATGTTGCACCAAGTGATAAGCTGCGTATTGCAGGTATCGGTGCTGGTGGAAAAGGAGAAAGCGATTTGTCAGAATTTGCAAAGAGTCCAAGAGTTGAAATCGTGGCCCTTGCAGATGTTGATGACCGCGCTGCAGCTAAAACAAGAGGTCGCTTCTCTAAAGCCAATTATTACCATGACTTTAGAGAGATGTTAGACAAAGAAAAAAACAACATCGACGCTTGCTCTATTTCAACGCCTGACAATACACATGCTGTTGCAACCATTGCTGCTATGCAATTGGGAAAACACGTTTACACACAAAAGCCTTTAACACATGATATCTATGAGGCTCGTATCTTGACAGAAGCCGCTAAGAAATACAAGGTGGTTACACAAATGGGAAACCAAGGTGGATCAGGTGATGGTGTTAGAACAACACAAGAAATGATTGCTGCTGGTCTTATAGGAGATGTAACAGAAGTGAAATGTTGGACTAACAGACCTGTTTGGCCACAAGGAATACCTACCCCAACAGGAAAATTTGATGTTCCTAAAGAACTCAATTGGGATTTGTGGATTGGTCCAGCTAAAATGATAGATTATAATCCCGCTTATCTTCCATTTAATTGGAGAGGATGGTGGGCTTTTGGAACTGGTGCTTTAGGAGACATGGCTTGCCATATCATGGATCCTGTGTTCCGTTGCTTGCCAATTTTATATCCATCATCTGTTGAGTGTTCAGTAGCTTCCATTTGGAAAGCCATGTGGGATGATACAGCAAACCAAGACAGCTGTCCTCCTTCTTCAATCATACACTTGTCATACCCAAGAACTGATGGCAAGAAAGGAGAGATTAAAGTTTCTTGGCATGATGGTGGATTGCTTCCTGAGCGTCCTGATGAACTTCTTCCTGGCGAAGCGTTTGGAAACTGGGACGGGGGTGTTCTATTCATAGGTAAAAAAGGTAAGTTATTGGCCGATTGTTATGGTGCAAACCCACGTTTGTTGCCAACAAAATTGATGGCTCATACAAATATGCCTGCTGAAACAATAAAAAGAGTACCAGAAGGGCATTACTTGCAGTGGGTAAATGCTTGTATTGATGGCTATGGTAAAGGTAAAACCAGCTCTCCATTTGAATTTGCTGGGCCATTTACTGAAAGTATCCTGATCGGAAACCTTGCCATCAGAAGCTGGATGATGAGAAATCCAAACCTAACTGGACAAGAAGATAAGTATCTAGGAAGAAAGAAACTTATTTGGGATGCCAATAAGATGCAAATCACGAATTTCGATCCTGCTAACCAATTCGTTAAACGCGAATATAGGGAAGGTTGGAAGTTGGAATTGTGAGTTGATTGATATTTCCATTATTATAAAAACTATTACAGTCTCCAAGACCGGATTTAACCATCCGGTCTTTTTTTTACCCATAATTTGATGACCATATCCCATAAAAAAATCCATTTCATTGATCAATGAAATGGATTCAGTCTAAATAAATAGTCTAATAAATATTATTTTACAACGAACCTTGTTGACTATTCCTTCTCTTTCAACAACCATAGGGAGAAGAACAGTAGGAAAATAGCAAGGCCACTAATTCCAAATAAAAACGCAGCAAAGAATTGTTGTACCGGCTTGAATAAGGTCATTGTAACAGCAATAATGAAGTATACTACAAATAAAAAGATGAGTGTTTGTATTCTTTTGTCCATTTCAGTTATTTTTTCAATGCAAATATCGCGAATTATTTTATAATTTTTAATCAGTTTTTGATCCTGAAATTAAAAATAATTGTTCCTATTTGTTCATCGGTTTCAAAATCATCTGCTGAGAATTTTAATTGGCGTGCTTTTTGAAGAGCAATGTTTTTCATATTAGAATTTGCAGTGGTTGATCCCTTTTGCTGAAAGGCAGCACCTACAACATTTCCACGGCTATCTACCGTAATGTCTATAGCCACTTTTGCGTTCTCACTAAACTCATCTTCAAATGACGGATATCGATTAATCTTTCGTCCTTTCAATCCCCTTGAAACAGAAACACCACCAGACCCACTTCCTCCATTGCCTGTATAGCTGTCTGAATTTGGATTCCCGTTTATTTTTCCTTGGTCACCTTGACCACCAGCTATGCCCTGACCGGCACTTTTTTGATAGGTATCTGCATTGTTTCCCCCAGTAGTTCCTGTCCCAGATGACCCTTTGTACAATATTTTTGGTTTTGGTGCCGGAGGTGGAGGTGTTTCAATAGGTTTTGCGTCAACGACAGGTTTTGATTTAACAGGTTGAGGAACTGGCGTGATGATGGGCTTTACTGTTGGTTTTATTGTTGGTTTTTTTATAACAACAGGCGGCGCTTCTTTGTCATCTTCGTTCGTTTCAATTTCCTTTTCTGTAGATTCTGCCTTTGCTGGAAGCGGAGGTGTAGTTGCTGTTTCCTCTTCAATCATTGCTGGTGGCTCTGGTATGAGTGGTTGAATGTCTCCTAAACCAGTTTCACTGTCGCCTAAATTCACTTCAATGCCCTCTTCTTCTTTAATTTCTTTGGGAATTGGTGGTGCCCATGAAACAACAAAAAAGAGTATTGCCATCAATCCAAGTACAATCAATGTGTAGGCTCCTGCAGTTGTATTTTTATTTCTTTCAAAAGAAGTCATGATTGTAAATTTGAATTCCTACATGAAAGTTAGTTGATATCTAATTGAACATTGCTATTTAATGTGCAAAATCTTTCTCAAAATTTCCTGAGATTCTTTCGATGGGTGGATTGAAATAACCAAATTTTAGGTTGGGAAATTCCTCTCTTATCATATCCATCAAATTTCTTACGCCAAAAGGCTCTTCAGGCTCAGTGATTCCCATCTTTCCTAGGTACCAGTCTGGGTCTATGTTGAAATTCCTCCATTGTATCATTTTCAAATTTGTTTCTTGAATCAGAAAGCGAAGTGCTTGATATTCTGCTTCGGTATCTGTAAGTCCCGGAAAAACAAAATAATTGATGGAGCTCCATTTCCCAAATTCATTCATAACCTTTAGACTTTCTATGATGTCTTCAAATTGGTAATTGTTGGGGCGGTAATAATTTTCGTACCATGTTTTTTGTGCTGAATTTGTGCTAACCCTGATTGAATCCAAACCCGCTTCACATAAAGCCCTAACAGCCTTTGGCATTGAACCGTTGGTATTGATATTGATGCTTCCCCTCGGAGTATGTTTTCTGATTTCTTTGATGGATGCACGTATGGTTTCCCACATCAACAAAGGTTCACCCTCGCATCCTTGTCCAAAACTAATCAATGGGAATGGTGCATTCATCAAATGTGGAACTGTAAATTCAACGATTTCTTCTGCCGATGGTTTGAACTGCAGCCTATCTTGGGTAGACACTATTGTTTCTTCTTCTGGTTGAAATGAGATGCAGCCCATGCAGTTTGCGTTACAAGCAGGA
Source organism: Chitinophagaceae bacterium (assembly GCA_947489175.1). GTDB lineage: Bacteria > Bacteroidota > Bacteroidia > Chitinophagales > Chitinophagaceae > Pollutibacter. Next base: position 5,060 of record CANLED010000037.1, read on the forward strand.
GAAGTGGGAACCGGACATTCCCATCTTCCTATGAAGAAATTTCTCGCAGCTGGACAAGTATATGTTCTGCAGCATTTTTCAGCCAAGTGATTAACTAGTCTGTTATCGGGATAGCTCAATAATAATTTTTCTACGCCTTCTTCTATTTTTTCTGCATCATATCCAGCACATTCTTGTCTGATATCGCTTTCAATTCTTACAGCTGTAACATAAAACTCATCTCTGTACCAACCTGCTGCAGTATAACAAAAAAGAGGTAGGGTAGGCGCATCTTCTGATGTTTCATAAGCGGCCATAAAAGTCCCCGTATGAGCGGGAGGAATAAAAGCTGCAACAGCCCAACCCTTTTCGCACAACCGCATTTCTCCCGAAGCCACGTCAATTCCAATCCCTCTTCTACCCGGGAGTTCATATAAATTTCCACCGTCGGGTAATAATATCCAGTCTTCTTCTGGAATAGGCATGGCATCCCAACCTGCTCTGCCCACGGCAAACAAGGTGATGTCTTCAAAAATGTTTCCTTCTCCGTCTGAATACAATAAAAATGGTGAATGAGATAGCTTGGGCATACGCAAAATTAAGACTATTCTATTAAGCCGATGCGGTTTCTGCAAAACGTGTTGAATTCATCATCGCCAACTTCGTAATCGTCATCATCTTGGTCGTCTGTTTCGGATTGAATAAGCTTGTTGTTTTTGAAATCAATGGTTAGGATATCATCTTTGATAATAACCTGATTCAGTTCTTCCCATTTGATTCTTTTCTTTAAAAACCCGTTTATCATGATTTCTTTCTGCGAGAATCCAATTTCTTTGTTTTGAATCATTTTTTTTTCAAAAAAACCAGCAAGTATAAAAAGCCAGCCGATCATGTTTGGTATGATTGAATTGCTTAAGATGCTGATACCTGCTACTATCGTTATGACAGCAAAGCGAAATGGCTTATTTCTTTTTTGGTCGAAGAGGTTAGATATGTTAAGAAAAAGGACTGTAAAAAAGTAAATGTATTGCAACCAATCTTTGGGATTGTAATAAAGGTTGAATAAAAGCAGTATTATACTTAATAGTGCAAACAACCAACCTGTTTTTAAAATGTTTTTTTTGTGGTAGTTTTTTAGTACCACCACATAATCATAAACACCTTTGTTATTGCTCATTTCAAGAAATTCAAATTATTATTTAATCTTGGCTGAGAACAAGGTTGCTTAGTTTAAATAAGATGCGCGCACTCACATTCTCGTCCCACCCATCAGAGCTAACGCCTGTTTCACTTAGGTCAAATCCAATAATTTTTTTCCCGCTGCTGGTAATTTTTTTGAAAATATAATTCACTTGTTCCATGTCAAACCCACCCGGAACTGGCGTTCCTGTATGTGGACATAGTTTTTCGTCTAACCCGTCTATATCATAACTGATGTAAACATTTTCAGGCAGTTGAGCCACAATCTCATCTGTAATTTGTTGCCATGTTTGTCCTTCGTACAACCTCTCTTTTAATTCTCGTTCAAAATAGGTTGTAACCTTAAATTCACTGTTGCAGATATAATCCCATTCAGATTCACAATAATCACGTACACCCAATTGCATCAATTTGGTTATCTGTGGGAAAGATTCTAAGATATTGTACATAACCGACCCATGAGAATAGGTGAGTCCTTCATAAGATTTCCTCAAATCGCAATGTGCATCAATTTGAAGTATTCCGAATGACTCATTTTTTTCTGAGAGGGCTTTTATAAATCCGAAAGCAGTACTGTGATCACCTCCAAGAAGTCCAACTTTCTTCCCATTATCTAACAGTATTTTTGTTTTTTCATATACCCACTCATTCATCATTTTACACCCTTCGTTTACTTCCTTGAGTGTTTTGCACATGAACTTGTTAGTTTCAATTTTTTCTCCTGTTTTGATGAAATTGAGGTAGAGCTCATTTTCCTTTCTTAGGAAGTCGTTTTTTAAGAGTAGTTTTTTATCAACCGCAGGCATAAAAATACCTTTCTTCCAACTGTTTTTATATTCACTGTCAAATAAATCAACTTGAATGCTGGCTCTAACGATGTTTTCAGGTGCACGTGCTGTACCTCCTTTGAAACTTACTGTAACTTCCCAAGGTACAGGCACAATAACAAGTTGTGCCTCTTCTTCTGAGAAGGGTAGTCCGAAAATATTGTTGTTGGGTACGCTAAAACCATTCGGATCAAATTGAGAGAGGTCAGCCATCATGTGACAGTAAGTTTAGATTTCAAATACGAAGTTAGGGTAAAACAAAAGAATTTTTGATGCTACGTTTTTCATAATTTCGCCGTTAAATAAGTGCTCTATACTAAATGAAGTATATTTGCGTTATAATAAGAAAAAAATGAAAAAAGTACATATACTTGGTTTGTTGTTTATCGCAGTTGTCATTGCTGCCTTGATATCATTGATGGGGGATTTAAGTACTTATGATTCAATTGAATCTGCAAGAAAAAAGGAAGGCAAGTTTGTTCATTTAATTGCAAAAATTGACTTGTCTGAGCCTGTTGTTTATGATCCACTCAAAGATCCAAATTTATTGACATTTACTGCTGTAGATTCTTTGGGTTTTACCACAAAAGTTATTTATAAAAATGCTAAACCTACTGATTTTGAGAAAAGTCAGCGTATTGTAATGAAGGGTTCTATGGTTGGAGAAACCTTTGAATGCAAGGAAATTGTGTTAAAATGCCCTTCTAAATATAAAGATGAGCAAGGGATGCAAGAAAAGAAACTTCGTACTGTATCTCAATTGAGAAAATAGACCTCTGTGCAATAACTAAAGCCATCGCTTACACATGATTAAATTTACTGGAGAGCATTTGCTCATAGGACAAATTGGGAATTTCATAACGCTGTTAATTTTTTGTTCTTCGTTGGTAGCAGCTTTTTCTTTTTATAAGGCAACTGTTTCAAAAGAAATTTTAGAAGAAAAGCCTTGGCTGAAACTAGGAAAGATTTCGTTTATTATCAGTGCTATTTCTGTTGTTGCGTTATTCCTGACGCTTTATCTCATAATATATAATCATTATTTTGAGTACAAATATGCACATCAGCATTCCAAAAGAAGCTTGGATATGCAGTATTTGTTGAGCTGTTTTTGGGAAGGACAAGAGGGTAGTTTCATGCTTTGGGGATTTTGGAATGCTGTTTTAGGTGTGTTTTTAATAAAAACGGCAAAAAAGTGGACATCACCAGTAATGGTGAGCATGAGCTTGGTACAGTTCTTTTTAGCAAGTTTTTTAGTTGGTATTTATTTGTTTGATGTAAGGATTGGAGCAAATCCATTTGTATTGATGCGTAATGAGTTTCCAGATGCTCCAGTTTTTCAGGATCCTGAATATTTGACTAAGTACTTAACTGATGGAAACGGCTTAAATATTTTATTGCAGAACTATTGGATGGTGATACATCCTCCAGTTTTATTTTTAGGGTTTTCTTCAACTGTGGTGCCATATGCATTTGCGGTGGCTGGATTTTGGAAAAAAGACTTAGTTGGATGGGTGCGACCAACAATGCCGTGGGCCTTGTTCAGTGCTGGGATGCTTGGATTGGGAATCATGATGGGAGCTGCTTGGGCTTATGAATCGCTCACATTTGGCGGTTATTGGGCATGGGATCCCGTTGAGAATGCTTCCATGGTTCCTTGGCTGCTCCTTGTTGCGGGCATACATACTTTGTTGATTTTTCAACATACTGGACATTCATTAAAAGCGAGTTTTATATTCATTTCGCTGGCTTTTATATTAGAACTTTATGCCACTTTTTTAACAAGAACAGGTGTTCTCGGAGATACATCAGTGCATTCATTCACAGGAGAGGGCAGTACTTTATATTGGCATCTTATTTTGATGATTTTCTTATTTATTGCACTTCCAGTAGTGGTTTATGTTATCAATAGAAAACAAATTCCCGTTAATAATAAAGAGGAGAGTATGAATTCCAGGGAGTTCTGGATGTTTGTAGGTTCATTATTATTGATGATTTCAGGGGTGTATATTATAGTACTTACATCACTGCCTTTCTTCAACAAATTGTTTGGAACAAATTGGGCAATTGGAAAGGATGTGGAGTATGTGTATAACAGAATCATGGTAATGGTAGCCATGATTATAGGATTGTTGACTGCCACAGTTCAATATCTAAAATACAAGAATACTACAAGGAAATATATTTGGGGGAAATTGGCCATCCCTGTCATCATTGCATTTGTGATCTCATTGTTGATCACTTTGTTTGGCGATGTTTCCTTTGATAAATATGGAATGGGATTTTTGGTGGCTATACACATGGCAATTTGGACTGCAGTTTATGCTGTTGTGGCAAATGCAATGTATTTCATCACTGTTTTGAAAGGTAAAATGAAAGCAGCAGGTTCTTCTATCGCACACTTTGGATTTGGATTGATGCTTGTTGGTATTTTGATTTCTTCTTCAAAAAAGGAATTGGTTTCTGAGAACAGAACTGGTCTTGCAATACCTGGGTTGAAAGATGCCAAAGGAAGGGATGAAAATCCACTAGAGAACATGACCCTGATTCACAATATCCCAACTCCAATGGGAGATTATGTGGTTACTTATTTGGGAGACTCTACCGAACCCAAAAACAACAAAGTATATTTCAAGATTGATTTCAGCAAGATAGACACAGTAAAGAATACGACTGAACATTTCATGATTACCCCTAATGCTTTTATGGTAAAGTCTGAAGAAGGAACGCAACTTTCTTCAAACCCCGGATCTAAGCATTATTTGTCAAACGATATTTTTGTTTACATCACATCTTGGTTGAATACTGATAATGTTAAGGATACAGCTAGTTTCAGGAATGTTCCTATAAAAAATGGAGATACCGTTTATTATTCAAATGGTTTTGTATTGGTTAATAAGGTGTTGAATGCCAATAAAAACGATAATAAAGATTTGCCATTGGTTGATAGCGCTTGGTTATCTGAACTCACTGTTATGTCTAAGGAAGGCCAAGCAACCCAAGTTACACCAGCATTTTTTGTTAAAGACGGACAGCCTACTTTCAAAACGGATACAGTCATGCAACAGAATCTAATCCTTGGTTTGCAGCGTGCTGAAAACGGAACTGTGCAACTGGCTATAAAAGAATCCTCTTCAGTCATGCGTTATATAACTTTGAAAGCATATAAATTTCCATGGATTAACTTGCTTTGGCTGGGCACTGTCATAATGGTAATAGGATTTATGATAAGCATGTATTTTAGGATTAAGAGTAAGTTATATGTTGCTTAAATTTTAACAGGAAGTTCTAGTCTAAAAAGTACTTTTTTTTATGTTTAATGCTTAAAATTGCTTTTAGATGACTGCCATTCGTTCAATACTATTGTTTTGTTTAAGCACCTTAGCTTTAATCGGCTTTGGACAATCTCGTTATGGTCCTAATGACACCTTGACTGTTCCTTACATAGTTTATGAAGGAGACACAATGACCTACGCTCAGTTGGAGATGGTCTTTGTATTTGCCAAGATGAGTGCAAAGCAACGGGAGGAGTATCGAAAATGGACAAGGTTAAGAAATGCAGTGTATGTTACCTATCCTTATGCAAAAAAAGCCGGAGCCATCATCAATGAAGTGAATTTAAAGTTGAAGGATATCAAAGATGAAACGAAGAGGCGGAAGTACCTCAGTTCCAAAGAAAAGGAGCTTAAAAAAGAATTTACAGAGCCACTTACAAACTTGTCAGTTTATCAAGGAAAGATACTAATGAAACTGATTAATAGAGAAACCGACAATACCTGTTATGCGTTGGTTAAGGAGTTTAAGGGTGGGTTTTCTGCACAATTTTGGCAAACCATCGCATGGGTTTTTGGCGGTAGTTTAAAGCAAGAGTATCTTCCATATACAGAAGATGCCGAGATGGAAACAATCGTACATGAAGTAGCCCGCATGTATGGGCAAAATTCATAACGGACATCGGTTTTCAACCTTTTTTCCCTCAAACCTAAATTGTATCTTTGCATTGAAATATAAAATCAATGAAATTATTTGTTTTAGCGATAGGTGTGCACCCAGACGACGTAGAGTTGAGCTGTTCGGGAACCCTGATTAATGAAATCAAAAAAGGAAATGCTGCTGGTGTCCTGGATTTAACTGCAGGAGAGTTGGGAACAAGAGGAAATGCTGAAACAAGGGCTTTAGAAGCTGCAAAGGCTGGAGAAATCATGGGTTTATCGGCTCGAGAGAATTTAGGTATGCGCGATGGTTTTTTTAAAAATGATGAAGAACATCAGTTGATGGTAATCAAAGCCATCAGAAAATATCAACCAGAATTGGTGTTGGCAAACATTTTAGATGATCGACATCC
>CANLED010000038.1 GCA_947489175.1 Chitinophagaceae bacterium
TCGTTAACAGCAAATGCAAGTGGTGGAACATCACCATATACATTTAGTTTGAATAATGCTGCTTACCAATCATCCAACATTTTTGCTGGTGTATTAGCAGGAACTTATAGCGTGAATGTGAAAGACAGCAAAGGATGTATTGTGTTGAAGAGCATCGTGGTAACCCAACCAGCGCAGGTAATTACACCCGTGATACCACCAATAGTGGCAACTGCAACAGCTGGAGCGATATCTTGTAATGGAGGTTCAACATTGGTAACAGTGACCGCAACCGGCGGAACATCGCCATACACAGGAATTGGAAGCTTTAATGTTGTGGCAGGATCATACAACTACATTGTAACAGATGCAAAAGGATTGAAAGACACTGCATCGGTTGTGGTAGCACAGCCTACTGCAATTGTGGCAACGGTTACTTCAGGCGTGATTTCAGCGTATGGCGGAACAACATCGTTAACAGCAAATGCAACAGGCGGAACATCACCATACACATACAGCTTGAACAATGGTGCTTACCAATCATCCAATATTTTTGCTGGCGTATTAGCAGGAACTTATAATGTGAATGTGAAAGACAGCAAAGGATGTATTGTGTTGAAGACGTATGTTGTGGCTGATTATCAAGTTTCCCTTGAATCAAATGTGAGGTTTAAGGTTAACCTTTACCCAAATCCTACCACCAATTATTTTAAATTGAGAATTTACCAACATCATAATGATTATCCTATTCAAGTTGATGTATTTAATTCATGTGGTCGGTTGGTATATTCAGTAAAAGGCAATTCCTATGGACAATTTACATTTGGTAATGACTTTCCACGTGGTACATATTTTGTGAAGGTGAATGTTGCCGGAAATGTAAAAACAGTTAAGGCAATCAAACTCTAAAAATATTTTAATTAGGGTAGATTCAATTATTATTTTTTAAAGAAAGCCGGTTGATAGCCGGCTTTCTTAATTTAATGAAATCGTTTTTGTTTTTAGGTTATCGGGAATGTTTATTCCTGGTTTTTTATAGGTAAAAAGCCACCACATTTGATACTTCATAAATAACTTGTACATTATTATCGGAATCAAAATTCCCGAAATGAGGGTAAGGGAAACCAATGGAATGACTGAATTGATGCCAAAAATTTTAATGAAAATCGCCCTGCTAAAAGCCATGGCAATAATTTGCATACAATATATGTGAATTGAGTGAAAGCCAACGATACGAAGAAATTTTAAGGTGTTGAGTTCCTTTAGAATGTAGGAAATATTTATGGAAAGAAAACATCCAACTAGCGCAACAACCAAGAAGAAAATAGGCATTTTATGTTCAACATAATAGTTGCTTTGGTGAGTAAGGTTTAGATTCGTGAAGTTATATTGAATAAACAGAAAAACAGGAATCACAAGGATTAAGATCTTGTATGAAGATAGCAGTTTTTTACTTTTTTCTGATTTCATGAAATTTGAAATTAAATCTCCAATTGCAAAAAACAAATAATATTGAAAGATATCCATCAAAGCGCCGAAGTAGAGCTCTGTGTTTCTGATTGCAGCCAATGAAAAGTATAGAATAAGTCCAAGTACTATTTGGAAAGTAATGTTGGCTTTGAATTTTATTTTTAAAATGGAATATATAACGCCAACAAAAAACAGTGTGTTTAAATACCAAAACTGACCTGTTTCCCTTGGATCTATTAATAGATTAATAAAATCCGTAAATCCTAGGTTGCTGTTGGAGTAATTGGAAAAAATCAATTGCAAGGAAAGTTGAATTACTCCCCATACCATCATGGGATATAAAATTGTTTGCAATCTTGATGATATGTATGTGTTGAATCCTTTTCTCTCAATACTTTGACTGATGAAAATCCCCGAGGCTATAAAAAACAATGGCATTCGGAAACCAAAGAGAAATATGTTTATATATTCAAGAAATGGCATTTTATAGAGAGGAACACCACTGTTTAGAAGAGATTCATAACAATGTCTATAAGAAACAAGAATGATGCTTAACCCTTTGTCATAGTCAAGCCATCCAAACCTTTTGTTGTTAAAAGCTGCTGATTTATCCATCAATAAGCATTTTTGTCACCATTGAAAACATGGTAGATTGTAAGGAAAATAATTCTAATGTCAAGCCATATGTTCCAGTTTTCAAGATACCAAAGGTCACTGGCAACCCTCATTTTGATTTGTTCTGGACTTGTGATTTCACCACGTAGGCTATGTACCTGAGCCCAGCCTGTAATTCCTGGTTTCAGCAATTGTCTGATCATATATTGGTCGACTATTTTTGCATATTCTGAAGTGTGTTTTACCATGTGAGGTCTTGGGCCCACGATACTCATTTCACCTCTTAGTACGTTGATGAATTGAGGAAACTCATCCAAGCTTGTTTTTCTGATGAATGCGCCAATTTTTGTGATTCTTGAATCATTTTTTGTGGCTTGTTTTGAATCTGCATCGTCATTTATTTTCATGCTTCTGAACTTTAGGCAATAAAATGATTTGTCGTTGATGCCAGTTCTTAATTGTTTAAAAAAAACAGGACCTTTGGATTCGATTTTTATAAGTAATCCTAGTATAGGAATCAGCCAGGATAAAATGAATATTGCTACAAATGAGCTGATCAGAATGTCGATTATTCGCTTCTTTAATTTATTCCCAATATCTTCAAGAGGGTCTGCTCTTAAAGATAAAATGGGCAAGTCCCTTATATAGTCGATAACAACAGGTTTTCTGAAATAAGTAGACAAGTTTGGAACCACCTTAAACCTGAGGCATTGGTTTTCTGCTTCTTTCATTAAGGTGTACACATAATTATTTTGTTCTGGTGTAATTGTAGAAAATATTTCTTGAACATCATTCTCTTTTGCAGTTTTAATGGTATCGTTTATTGAAGAAAGAATAGGGTAGTTTGTTAATTCAGTCATGTTTTTTTCATCTTCAGTAAACCCTATTAAATTTATGTTGATGCCTTCCTCTTCAAAATAATTGGCTAGTTTTTTTGCAGTTTCATTGTATCCAAGAATTATTACGTTGTTGGCTGTGTCATGATTTATTTTAAGGTAGTTGGTGATGCCAAAATAAAGGAAGCGATTGATGATCAATCCACCGATGAAAATCAACATGACATAAATTGTAAATATTTTGTTGGATGTTGTGGATTGATATGCGAGTATGTAAATAAGGATGGTCAATATCCAAATTATATAACTTTGAACAGTTCTTTTTGTAAATGATTCAAAATTTTTAATGATGTTTTCGCTATAAGTTCCCAACAATGAAAAAAGCAATATCCAAACAATGTTTATTTTGATGCATTGTAAAAGATACAAGTCATTCTCAAGCGATTGGATATTGTTGTGAATAACCATAAAGCTTATGAAACAAGAAATATTAAGTAAAAAGCAATCCAATGTTATCAAGAAAATCTGCAGGTAATGTTTATATTCCTTGTTCATGGTATTTTTTTTGGACTATTTGTTAAGCAGCAACATGTTCAATCTCCTTTATGTATTTTTTCGCCAGTATTTCAACAATCCTCTCTGAGGTATGACCATCCCATAAGTCAGGAATGCTACCGTTTTTCCATTCACCCTTTATTATTTTGATGATAAGGGATTGCAACTTGTTTAAATCATCACCTGCAAGTTCGTTGGTTCCTTCCAACACAGTTTCTGGTCTTTCTGTGGAATTCCTTAATGTTATGCATGGGATGTTCAGCACTGTTGCTTCTTCAGTAACGCCACCTGAATCAGTAATGATGCCCATAGCGTATTTAATTAGAAACATGAACTCTAAATATGATTGAGGTTCTATGAGTATGATCTTTTCCTTGTTGAAGGATATGTTGTCCAATGTTTTTTTTGTTCTTGGATGAACAGGAAAAATTATGGGTATTTCTGCTGAATAACCGCTAATGGTGCTAAGAAGCGATTGCAGTTTTTCTGCTGAATCTACATTAGATGGTCTGTGTAGTGTTAGCACGAGGTATTTGTTTGCTTTTAAGTTGTATTGTGACCAACAATCAGGTTTTTTTAAATGCAATAAATTTTGATAAAGTGTATCTATCATTGTGTTACCGACAAAGTGAATTTTTTCTTCAGGAATATTCTGTTTTTTTAAATTCCTGCTTGCAAGTATGCTAGTTGTAAAATATTCATCACAGATGCTGTCTGTAATAATCCTATTAATTTCTTCAGGCATATCCATGTCTCCTGATCTTATTCCGGCTTCTACATGAACTACATCTACACCTAGTTTCTTTGCCGTAACAGTACAAGCCATTGTTGAAGTAACATCGCCAACAACAAGAACGACATCAGGCTTGTTATTTGATAACTCTTTTTCAAATTTTATCATGATAGAAGCTGTTTGTTCGGCTTGAGTTCCTCCACCTGCTTCAAGGTTGTTATTGGGTTCTGGTATTCCCAATTGTTCAAAGAATGAACCACTCATGGTTTTGTCGTAGTGTTGACCAGTATGTATTAGTCTGTATTGGATATCTGTGTCTTCATATTGCAATACTTTTATTGCTTTGATTATTGGTGCGATTTTCATGAAATTTGGACGTGCTCCTGCTACAATGGTGATGTTCATAGGTTTTTTTTAATTGTTTTTAGGCGATGTGCATTGCATATTTTTCGTCGTAGTAATTTATCAAAGAGATTGTTTCATTTATATTTTCTTTTGATGAAGCTCCAAACAAGATGGATTGTACATTTGGTAACGAACAAACATATTCCAATGCCTTGTTTGGGGCAGTCGATCCGCCCGACAGCACTTGCATGGCAATGGCCCTGACTTCATTGTTTTTCAACGTATTTTCATACAACTCTTTACCCCCAGACATTCTAAATCCATCAACATTAATGGAAGTACATATTATCGGATTTTTTATTCCTATAGAATCAAGCAGAGAGATCATTTTAGGTAAATTCATCGTTATGTATCCTGGTTCGGCGTTGTATTTTTTTATGATGTATTGGTGATATGCTCTTATAATGTCTTTCATCCCCAATCCAAGCAATAGATCGGTAATTACATTTTGAAGAAAGATTACTGGGGTAGACAAGCCTTTAAACATTTTTAATTCTGCATCAACCATCAGTTCCATAATAGATATATAGTCTTTTGATAAGTATGCAACTCCACCCTTAAGTATTGACCCAAAGAAGTTCCCTGGTACATATTGTTTTACAGTACCCATAATTCCGAGTTCAGTTACCGCATTGGCGTACTTATGTGCGTAGGGTAGGCATGGATAAATTTGAAGATTTTCATATTTGCCTAACGAATTTCTCATCAGGTCTGCAATATTGATCATTCTATCATGAGTAGTGCACATAAAGGTGTCTATACCTCCATCGATTGCATAATCGATGGTTTTGAGGATGGTTTTATCTTCTTTGAATTTGATGGCTTGACTTCTTGATTTTTCATCAGACACATGATTGACACCAAAAAATTGGTTGTCTCCAAATAATATTCTCTGCATACTAATTATTTTTATAATTTTTAATTAATTCTATTACGTTGTCTGTTTCCCAAGCACTTTTAAACGTATTAATGTCATTTGCATTTTTACCTTCAAGTGCATCTATGAAGTAATCAATCTGGGAGGAATATTCTTCACCCCTTAAATAAAAATCGACTTGTGTAGAAAGTTGATTGATTTGTTTGGTATTCCAACCTTTAGAATATCCCTTGGGGGTTTCGATATTTTTAAAATAGACTTTCAGTTCTGTACTATCTACAATGATTTTTCCTTCTGTACCAATGATTGTTATAGCAGTAGCCATTTTCCTAAATGTTTCATCGCTCCAATTAACCTGTATATTGCCATGGATTCCGTTTTCGGTTTCAACAAGTGAATAAACGGCATCTTCCACTTGTTTGGAATAAATGCTTATTAGATCAGCTCCATTTATTTTTTTGATGGGGGCTACCAGATAATTGATTAAATCGATTAAATGTGCGGCATAGTCCATTAGGCACCCTCCACCTTCTTCAGGTTTCGATCTCCATGTTTCTTCTTTTCTTTTTGTAACAACTGGGCCATTCATTTCTCCTGAAAAGTGGATGATATCTCCTATATATCCACCTTTTATTATTTTGTTTGCCTCGATAAAAGTTCCTATAAATTTATTGTGATAACCAACTTGATTGATTACCTTATTTTTTTTAGCAATTTCAATGAGTTCAGAGCCTTGTTCAGCACCAATGCAGAATGGCTTTTCTACAAAGACATGAATTCCCTTGTTTATCATATCACGTACAATAGGTTCATGGTATTTTGTAGGAACTGACACTATTACTGCATCAGGTTTTGTTTCATTAAGCATTGTGTTGTAGTTGTCGTAGCATTTGAACGGCGTATATTTTCTTATGATATCCGTAACCAATGTAGAAGTATCTACCACCCCAACAACTTCCACTTGAGGGTGTGCGCCTAATATTGACAAATGTGAAATGCCCATTTTACCAATTCCTATGAGTCCGATTTTTTTCATATTTTTTTATTTTCAAAGTTTTCAATTTCTGAAAGAAAAAGTTCGTAAGCATCTTTTCCTTTGTGCATTAATTCGAGGTTAGATGACCTGTTTGTTAATGTGTTGATATAATGTTTCATTTTTTGGGTATCTAATTTAGGCTCGTGTATCATCATATTTTTTGAAAGCAAAAGTTTGTCAACTTCCAAAAGTTCTTCTTGATATACGGATATTGTTGGGATTCCAATCATGGCCATTTCTCTTGTCATTGATCCTCCAGCTCCAACGAATATCGAACAGTCTTTTGCTATTTCATCGAAGCTTAGGGGTGTATTACTGACATTTATATTTTTAAATAAAATGTTTGAATAGTGGGTAAGTTGACTTTCGTTTCTGGGTAATATTGTTACTGTATATTCATCCTTAAGTCCCAATATTAAGTCATCCATGAAATTTTTTTCTCCATTATAATATTGAGCAGTTTGTGGTTCTGGGCGTATATAAATTTTAATTTTATTGTTTTTGTTTTCGTCATCATTTCCATTAATGGAATCTGCTTTTTTCCACAGGTAAATTCCTTCTTTTATACCAGGATATTTTATTGTTTTGTTGATGATATTTTTATATTTTGAAATATTATCAATTTTAAAATTTTCAGGAATCATGATTTTGGTGGCAAAATAGAAGCTGGGGATATTTCCTAGGGCATGTTCATTATCATTCGTATAGATTGAAGGTATCTTAAGCAAGTATGCTGTTATTGGTGAATGAAATGAGCTTTGAGATATTGCCAGATCAATGTTTTTTTGTTTCAAAAATTTCCACAATTCAAATACCCGGATGGGATATCCCATAATTTTAAGCAATATGTTTTTGCCATAATGTTTGCCAATAGTCGTATGTTTCATACCGGCCCTGTTTAATAAATCAACTGTATTTGCCAATGGCCTTGAAGTGATAATAACATCATGCCCATTTTTTTCCAGTTGTTTGATTAACTCTTGGAACATATTGATATGTGGTGAATTTGATATATCAAACCAGATTTTCATTTATTGTGGTGTTTTTATGGCTCGTTAAAGATGTATATGAACAATATTTATTTGAAGGACTAAGCAAATGATTTATCTATCACATACTTGTGTTTTGCATTTTTTGTACTCTGAAATGGCGCGTCTAAAACAATATTATATTCTTTGAAAAACAGGTTTTTCTGTATTATTTTTAAGTACTTGTCAAAATATGTTGGATCGTTTTTGTGTTCATTTACCTTTAAGTAAATTGTAATCGATGATTTGTCGAATTCAACTTGAAACAAATCGATGCTTTTTTCTCCTTTAAACAAGATGTTAAAAAATGCGGCATGCATTGATTTGTTATTGGTATCAACTACAAAGTCATAACTTCTTCCTTTTATATCTTCTATAATTGGATATCCCCGATTACATTTACAGTTTTTGATTTCTGAAATTCTTATTTTGTCTCCTGTGAAGTATCTCAGCATGAAAAATCCATCATTGACTAAATTAGTTGTAATTAGATTTTCTTCATTATCAACTTCTATACTGCAGCCTGAATTGATTAAATGCATTTTTTTGTACTCACATTCAAATGCTGATACACCAGCTTCATTGCAGCCATATTGATTGTAAACGTTTACATTGAAGGCCTTTTTTATATTTACCCTTTCTTTTTCCGTTAAAATCTCAGCAGTTGTAACTATGCTTTTCAAATCAGGAAATTCAATTTTTTCATTTTGATTCAGGTAATTGGCAATTTTTCCCAAAGCGGTTGCATATCCATAAATCAGGCGAATTTTATTTTTTTTAATTTCAGCGATGTAATATTTTATGTTTTCATCATTTAAATTGTACGATGAATATGTTTTTATATTTAAAAGACTGTGAAATATTTTGTGTTTTATGCTATTTTTAATCAAAGAGGTGCCTGCAACAAATGCTACCCTATCACCCAATTTATATCCTGCAGTTTCCCATGACAACAGTATACTAGCCCACATAAATGATTGTGCATGTTTGGTTGTAAGATAAACCAATGGTGCCCCAGTTGATCCTCCTGTGGCTTTTTCGATTAGCTCTCCTCTAAAAATGTTGGATTTAAGTGAGTTAATGTTGCATTTTATTATTTCCTTTGTTAGTATAGGAATATCTGTATAAGAGGAATAAGTTTCATAGAATTTACTTTCTTTTTTAGCTTGGTTGAATTTCATTAATTTCTTCGTAATATTTTTTTCTGTTAATAGTTCAGAAGAAAAATATTGTTCTTGTCTTAAGTTATTTAGTGTTTTCAAAATGGTCGTCCCTCTTAGAAAATCAATAATACGAATTCTGTTTTCTCCATAAATCGGGATGTTGTTTTTCATAGTATCAATTTTTATTTTATTTAGCTTACGGATTCAGTTATTTTCTAATTTTGTCCTACATTTCAGAATATATGGTTTCTAGTTTTTTTATAATATTTTTTGAATGATATTTTTTTGAATCTTCGTATGAATTATCTCCATATTTTTTTAAAATATCTTCATCCTTTAAAATTTCTTTAAATATTTCATTTAGTTTTTCCAACTTATGAACTTCTAGGAGCCATCCATTGTGATTTTCTTTTACCAATGAGGGAATACCTCCCACCTTTGTACCTATGATGGCTTTGCCCGCAGACATTGCCTCTAAAATTGACATTGGCAGTCCTTCCGTAAAAGATGGGAGAATGAAAAGATTACATTCTTTTAAATATTTAATCCTCTCTTCAGCGTTTATCCACCCCGCATACTGAATGTTTTTATTGTTATTGATTAGCTCACCTAGTATTTTTTCATTTCCAATACCCCCAATAACAAGACTGATTACATTATTTTTGAAATATTCATTTTCATTTAGAAAGTTAATTAATTCAAAAATTCCTTTTTCTTCACTTATATTTCCAAGAAATAGCATTTTTATTTTATGACTTATGTTTTCTGTATTTATTCGATATTTTTTATAATCTTCTACTGGGTTTCCAAGTACTTTTATTTTATCTTTTCTCATAATATTATCAAAGAATAGTTTCCATTCTTCTGACAAGCATATTGTTTTATCATTTATTCTAAAAATAAAATTTATATAATATTTGTTTAGACCTTTATTGTAAAATTCTTTGAAAGATCCACCGTGAATGTGAAGAATGGTTTTTTTATGAAACATTTTTCCTATTAGGCATATAATTGATTTCCTAAAAAAACTTCCTTTAGAAGCACTATGTATATGAATAATTTTTATTTCTGTTTCATTTGCCAATGTTTTTATAATTTTAAATATACTTTGACAAAAAAAGAAGTATTTTGAAGTGTTTGATGTTTTGGGATAGGTGCCGATAAATTTTGATTCTGGCATATATTTTTCATAAATTTTCAATACAGAACCTATTCCCCCTTTGTCACTATCAGGTCCTACGTATAAAATAGATTCATTTTTTATTTTATTCATATCGATGTATTGTATCATTATTAAAATATTTTATTAAACTCTTTTGAATAGGTAGTAAATGTATGACCGTTTCCAAGTGCATATTCTATGAAATTTTTTAGATCATTTAGGGAATTTTCATCTATGCTTTTGGGATGTCCGATGATTGAAAAATATGAGTTATTTGTTTTCTCACTTTCTTTGAAAGTTTTTAATAAAACAGCTGATTTGAATCGATCGAGTGATACAGGAACTGTATTTCCTAGCATGATTCTTCTTGCAATTTCTTTTATACCCGGTTTTATGCCTTCACCATTTCTGTCACCGCCATTTATTTTTAATATTTTATCCAATGCTATTTTCCAATATTGATAATTTGGTATATATGAAGTTGTCGATGGAATTTCCATAAAATATCCATTATTGTCTTCTTTTTTTGGTGTTTCACTAAACCGCCAGAATTCTTTTTTAGGATATCCTCTAAAATCGTAATGATGAGTTTTTGTACTGCTATACCCACCCTTGAATACAGTAGCTTCTATTTTTATACCAATATTTTTTAAGTGATTTTTAATAAGGGAAAATGGTTCAATGCACCAACCACCCGCTCTATATGAAACAATTGGAACAGTTACTATTTTTTTCAGTTGATTATAATATTTATACATTATTATTTCTACATCTTTCTGTTTATAATCAGACAATTTGTATCTATCCAATTTCATTTCCCAGTTTCCATTTATAAAATATGTGTCTTCCCAATGTGGATGAATGTGTAAACCAATTTCATTATTGGATTTTTCCAATTGCATTATTTGATAGATGATATTTAAATAATCATCCTTTAGATTCGTATATCTATATCGTTGTCTATCCAATGCATGTAAATAACCTGCATCTACAAAAAATGTCGATTTTATGTTATTCTTTTCAAGTAGGGTTATTAATTTATTCGTATTTTTTATTAGTTGATTGTTAGAATCAATGTCATTTTTTTTAAAAAATATTTCATAATCTAAACTTATAATAATTTTCATCCTGCATTAATTTAATATTTCATTATATTTTGTAAGCATTTTATCTATTGAAAAATTCGTTTTTATGTTATTTCTTATTTCTTCCCTTATATATACTTTGTTCAATACATTTTCCCATGTTTCAGCTATTGATTCGCTGTCATTTACATGCATAATACTTCCATTGATATTTTTATCTATCATTTCACTAGCACCACCTACATTTGTTAGGGTACACGGAATTCCAAATGACATTGCTTCTAATGCAGCAATTGAAAAAGTTTCACTATTTGATGTCAGCGTAAAAATATCAGCTACCATATAGTATCTCCCTACATCATTACTATTTCCAGTAAAATGTATATTTTTTTCAATTTTCAATGATTGGGTATATGATTTCAGATCATTTATGTACATTTCTTCACCAGAACCAACAAAAA
>CANLED010000039.1 GCA_947489175.1 Chitinophagaceae bacterium
TACCCTCAACCAAATCATCTACATAACAAAAAGAACGTGTTTGAGAGCCATCGCCAAAAACGGTTAAATCTTCACCTCTTAATGCTTGTCCAATAAAAGCAGGCAATGCTCTTCCGTCATTCAGGCGCATCCTTGGACCGTAGGTATTGAAAATTCTGATAATTCTTGTTTCAACCTGATGGAAGGTATGATATGCCATGGTGATAGATTCCATAAATCTTTTAGCTTCATCATAAACGCCACGTGGACCAACAGGATTTACATTTCCCCAATATTCTTCAGTTTGTGGATGAACTAATGGATCTCCGTAAACTTCAGAAGTAGATGCAACCAGCATCCTAGCTCCTTTTGCTTTGGCCAAACCTAAACAATTATGTGTACCTAAAGCACCAACCTTTAAGGTTTGGATGGGGATTTTCAAATAATCAATTGGACTTGCAGGTGATGCAAAATGTAGGATATAATCTAACGGACCAGTTACATGAATGAATTTTGATACATCACAATTATAAAATTCAAATTCTTTCAACTTAAATAAATGCTCAATATTTTTTAAATCTCCTGTGATTAAATTATCCATGCCTACTACATCAAATCCTTCTTTGATGAATCTATCGCACAGATGAGAACCTAAAAAACCTGCTGCGCCTGTAATTAAAACTCTTTTATTTGCCATGGTATTTTATTAGTTGATTGAAGCTCTTCCGATACTTTCATAATGGAATCCAAGTTCGCCAATGTTAGCAACATCAAACAAATTTCTGCCATCAAAAATAACTTTGCGCTTCATATTGTTAACAATCTTCAAAAAATCTGGTGTTCTGAACTCATTCCATTCAGTTGCAATAATCAATGCATCGGCACCAACTAGTGCATCGTACTGATTTTCAGCATATTCAATTTTGTCTCCAACAACACCTTTAACATTTGCCATGGCTTCAGGATCAAAAACATTTACTGTGGCTCCAGCTTCCAATAACGCATCTATCATATACAAGGCTGGAGCTTCTCGAATATCATCAGTATTAGGCTTGAAAGCTAATCCCCAAATAGCAAAATGTTTACCGCTTAATTCATTATTGAAGTAACCATTTATTTTAGGCATCAAATGAAGCTTTTGCTTTTCATTTACATCCATAACTGCATTCAAAATCTTAAAATCATAATCCACTTCACTAGAACTTTTTACCAAGGCTTGGACATCTTTTGGAAAACAACTTCCACCATAGCCAATACCAGGGAATAAAAAACGCTTACCAATCCTTGCATCACTTCCCACGCCAAGACGCACCATATCTACATCGGCTCCTAATCTTTCACAAAGTTGAGCAACCTCATTCATAAAAGAAATTTTTGTTGCTAAAAAAGAGTTGGCTGCATATTTAGTGAGTTCTGCTGATCGAACATCCATAAAAATCAATGGATTCCCAGAACGAACAAATGGTGCGTACAATTCATTCATTAATTTTTTTGCTCTTTCAGATGCTGTTCCAATTACTACCCTATCTGGCTTCATGAAATCTTCAACGGCTACACCCTCCCTTAAAAATTCAGGATTTGACACAACATCGAAATCAACAGTAGCATTGGCGGCAATGGCTTTGTGTACTTTTTCAGCTGTACCTACAGGAACGGTACTTTTGTCAACAACCACAACATATTCAGAAATTATCTTGCCCAAATCTGCAGCTACACCCAAAACATATTTCAAATCTGCAGAACCATCCTCTCCGGGAGGTGTGGGCAATGCAAGAAAAAGAATTTTTGCATCTTTAATACCCTCAACAAGATTTGAAGTAAAATGCAGCCTTTCTTCCTTTAGGTTACGCAGAAATAATTTCTCAAGGCCAGGCTCATAAATGGTAATTTCACCTGACTTAAGTTTATCAATCTTGCGTTGATCGATGTCAACACAAACAACTTCATTTCCTGTTTCAGCGAAACAAGTTCCAGTTACAAGTCCAACATAACCAGTTCCAATTACAGCAATTTTCATAATTTATTTTCTTATTTATTTATAAAATTTAATACATGTGTCGTAATGAATTCTAATTGTTCCTGATCTAATTCAGTATGCATAGGCAAAGAAAACACCCGTTCAGTCAACCAATCTGTAACAGGTAAATTAACTTCTGGAAGATTTAAAAAAGAAAACATTTTTTGCCTATGTGCTGGAACTGGATAATAAATCATAGCTGGAATTTTTTGTTCCCCTAGGTAATTAACCAATTCATTTCTATCAACGCCATCTAATTTCAATGTATATTGATGAAATACATGTGTATTTCCTTTTGCAATTGTTGGCGTTTGAATATGGCGATTTTCCGCAAATGCGTTGGAATAATATGCTGCGGCAAGTTGTCTTGCTTCATTATATTCATCTAAATGGTCAATTTTTACATTTAGCACTGCAGCTTGCATACTATCTAACCTCGAATTACATCCAACAAGATCGTGATAATATCTTTTGCTTTGACCGTGATTAGCAATCATTTTTGCTTTTTCAGCTAACGCAGCATCACGGGTGAATATTGCCCCCCCATCTCCAAAAGCACCTAAATTTTTTGAAGGAAAAAAAGATGTACAGCCAAAGTGTCCAAGGGTACCTGTTTTGTGAACTGATCCATCGCTAAATGTAATGGAAGCCCCAATAGCCTGCGCATTGTCTTCAATTACATAAAGTCCAAACTCATTGGCAATGTGCATAATTTCTTCCATATTGGCACTTTGGCCATATAAATGAACTGGAACAATTGCTTTGGTTTTGTTGGTTATTGCCTTTCTAATTGCATCTGTATTGATATTAAAAGAATTCGGATCAACATCAACAAAAACAGGCTTTAGCCTAAGCAAAGCCATTACTTCTGTTGTAGCTATGTATGTAAATGAAGGTGTTATTACTTCATCACCTGGCTGCAAGTCCAATGCCATCATGGCAATCTGAAGAGCATCTGTACCGTTAGCACATGGTATCACATGCTCTATACCCAAATATGCAGATAATTTTGAAGTGAAATTAGTGACTGCCAAACCATTGATAAAAGATGTATTGTCCATAACATCGACAACAGCTTTGTCAATTTCCGCTTTTATTTTTAAATATTGTCGCTTTAAATCCACCATTTGGATTGGAACCATAGTATCATTTTAGTGCAACAAAGGTAAGAAAAATGAAGTGTTGACATCATAAGATTGTAGCTTTGGAAAGAAAATTTAATACACATGTTGTTTTTTTACAATTTGTTTCTTTTGATTTATGATTTTAGCATAAAAATTAGTGCCCTGGGAAATGAAAAAGCCCAACACTGGGTTAGAGGAAGAAGAAATATTCACCAAAGAATAAAAGATGCTTGCGGTTTATCATTAAGGCCAATAGTTTGGATGCATTGTGCATCATTAGGAGAATTTGAACAAGGTAGGGAACTGTTAGAAAGGATCAAAATCTGTTATCCTAACTATAGAATTTTACTTACCTTTTTTTCACCTTCGGGATATGAAATCAGAAAAAACTACAAGGGTGCAGACATGATATTTTATTTGCCTTTAGATGGCAAGAACACTGCTAGGGGATTTTTAAATAACGTAAATCCGACATTAGCTTTGTTCATCAAATATGACTCTTGGTTTTATTATTTGCATGAATTAAAAGAAAGGAGAATACCTACCCTATTGATTTCTGCGATGTTTACTCCTAACTTGGCATTTTTTGGAATAGGTGGCTCTTTTTTCAGAAACATGCTAGATAATTACTCTCATATTTTTTTACAAGATATAAAATCAAAAAAATTACTAGAAGAATTCAACATCAAAGCACCACTTTCTGTGAATGGAGATACAAGATTCGACAGGGTAATTGACATAGCATCAACACCATTTACACATCCGATTTTTGAAAAATTTTGTTCATCAGGTGATGTTCTAATTGCAGGAAGTACCTGGAAGGATGATGAAAAAGTTCTAGTAGAATTGTTGAAAGAATGCCCTGAAATTAAACTCATCATTGCACCACATGAAATAAATAAACAACATGTAGATGAACTAAAAGCACAATTTTCTAATAGTTTCTTATTATCAGAATTGATGAATACTGAAATTCTTGGCCATGCAAATGTATTTATTGTAGACACGATAGGCATGCTTTCTAAAATCTATCGGTATGCTACCCTCTGTTATGTAGGTGGAGGGTTCAACAAATCTGGTGTTCATAATATTTTGGAACCAGCTGTTTACGGGAAAACCATTTTATTTGGAAAATATTTTGGATTCTCAAGAGAAGCAGAAAGTCTAATAAAATTAGGATCAGCCTTTTCATTTAAGACCAAAGATGTTCTTATTGCCCATGTAAAAGATTTATTAGGTAACAAATCTAGTTTATCAATAAAAAATGCGGTAGCAAAAGAGTTTGTTGTATCAAACAAAGGAGCTACAAACAAAATAATCAACTATTTAGTAGAAAATCGCCTGTTAAGCAATTCTATAAATTGATCCGTTGTATCAGGGTTGTTGATTAATACTTCTGGTGGTAAAATATTCCTAAACAATTGATTTGCTTCTTCAAACGAAGAGGCTTTCTCTAAAATAGAAATAACTTTTTGGAAGTACTCAATTTCTCCATTAAAAAAAACATGGGTGAAAATAAACCGCTGATTTACACCAATTACTTCATGTAAAGACCCTACTGCACTGTGACTTAATTTTTCTGATATATCTTTCTCTTCGTTTTTTAAAGTTTCATTTAATGAAATATCTTCTTTTTTTGGAGTTTTGCTTTGTTTTTTTGTTGCTTTCTCTTCAGGAATGATTGAAGACTGTACTTCATCAAAAACTGTGTCTGTTATACAAATTTCTCTGGTAAGTGCTAATATGGTGTCTAGTATTTCAAGTCTAGAAACATTTGACATCAACTGCATGTTTAACTTTTCTGCCAAAATTTTAAGTCTTTCCATTGCTTTATGTTAATTTTACTGCTTTAATTATTGCAAATATACCAAGAGCAAAAGAATATCATACATGTTCGTAGAACCTAATTATAAAACAAATAAAAGCGGCTGGATAGAAGTTGTATGTGGATCTATGTTTTCTGGAAAAACGGAAGAACTTATCAGAAGACTTAAACGCGCAAGAATCGCCAACATAGAAGTAGCCATCTTTAAACCACAAATTGATACAAGATACCATGAACAAAAAATTGTATCACATGATGAAAATACAATTCAAGCGATTTCTGTATTTAACGCTGATGAAATAATGAATCACGCAAACAAGGCTGACGTATTTGGCATAGACGAAGCACAGTTTTTTGATAAAAACATCACTATTGTTTGTTCAAAACTAGCAGAAATGGGAAAAAGGGTTATTATTGCAGGACTAGACATGGACTATCTTGGAAATCCTTTTGGAGAAATGCCAAAATTGATGGCCATTTCAAATTATGTTACAAAACTTCATGCCATTTGTGTAAAGTGTGGTGCCATTGCAAGTTATTCATATAGAATAAGTAGTGACAAAAAACAAGTTGTTTTAGGAGAAAAAGAACATTATGAGGCACGGTGCAGAAATTGTTTCAACCAATAAAACTTAAAAAATTTGAGAGCATACAATCATTTCAACGCCTTGGTAAAAAAAGAAATTCTACTTGAATTGCGACAACAACATTCCCTATACGGGATGATGTTGTATATAGCTTCTACCATTTTCGTATTGTATTTAACAATAGGAAATGCGGAAGCAGAAATATGGAATGCCCTCTTTTGGATAACCCAATTATTTATTTGCATCAACGCAGTTGCTAAAAGCTTTCTTCAGGAAGCAAAAGGACGCATGTTGTATCATTATTCTATTACAAGTCCTACTACTTTCATCCTAGCCAAAATAACATCTAATGTACTCTTGATGTTCGTTATGAACATAATTAACTTGGTACTCTATACTGCTTTTTTAGGAGACCCAACAAGTTCTTATTTTGGATTTATGGGCATTAGCCTAATCGGGGCGCTTGGATTAAGCCTTGTTTTTACAATGCTTGCTGCCATTGCTTCAAAGGCAATGCAACAAGCATCCTTGATGGCCATACTCGGCTTTCCAATTATTATTCCACAACTTATGTTGCTGGTAAAATTATCAAAAAGTGCATTTTCGGAAATTTTTCGAGATGGAGCACCACTTCAAATTGTAATGCTTTTAGTAGCGTTAGACATATCAGTTATCTTTCTTGCGATTATTTTATACCCCTTTTTATGGAAAGATTGAAGGAAGGTACTATTTTCGTGTAGTTTATTTTATTTTGAGAACACAAATGTCAACACACATAATTAATTTTACTAAATTAATCAAACATGAAACTTTCCTGGTGGAAAATTCTATCGATAATCTTGCTTCTTTACGCTGTCATTGGAGGCTTTTTGTTGCCTGTTCCTGAACTTAGTCAGCTAGGCGAAACCATTAGAAACCTTTATTTCCATGTTTGCATGTGGTTTGCCATGATGATTCTTTTTACGGTATCCATTGTTCATAGTGTAAAATACCTCAAAAACACAAATCTCAAGCATGACATTAAAGCTAAATCTTATGCTCAGGTTGGTACTTATATGGGGTTATTGGGTTATTTAACTGGGGGTATTTGGGCCAGTTTTACTTGGGCAGATCCAAACAACCCAGCATATGCTTCCTTCGGTTCTATCATGAGAGAACCAAAGCTAATAGGAGCTGCCATGGCATTGCTTATTTATGGAGCGTACTTCATACTAAGAAGCTCAATAAAAGATATGGATCAACGGGCTAGGGTTAGTGCTGTTTATAACATTTTTGCATATACCATGCTTTTCCCTTCTATTTGGATTATCCCAAGGCTATTGCCAAGTTTACATCCTGGGCAAGAAGGAAATCCAGCACTTAACTTCAATGACATTGATTCCAGAATGAGAATGGTGTTCTACCCTGCCGTAATAGGTTGGACGTTATTAGGGGCATGGATTGCTTCAGTAAAAATTAGGATAGATTTTATCATTGAAAAAAATATAATATAAAATGAAAACTAAAATTCTTTCTTTCATCTTTTCGATTTTTTCCTTGGAAATTTATGCTCAAGCGGTGTCTAATCAGTCATCAAACATGGCTGAAGGGATGAGAAGCAATGGTAAAATATATGTAGTTGTTGCAGTTCTAGTTACCATTTTATTAGGTTTAATTGCATACCTGATAAGAATTGATAAAAATGTATCTATTCTAGAAAAGGAAATCAAACAACAATAAATTTAAAACACCCAATCAAATATCCGTATCATGAATCCAGAATATAGTTTTTTTGATGCCGTTTGTAAAAGTTTTGACAAAGCTGCCGCTTTTACAAATTTTGATGAAGGAATCCTAGAACAAATAAAGCAATGCAATAGCGTGCTTAGATTGCATTTTCCTGTTAAAATTGGTGATAAAATTGAAGTAATCAAAGCATATCGAGTGCAACATTCACACCACAAACTACCTTGTAAAGGTGGAATAAGGTTTAGTGAGATGGTAAATCTTGATGAAGTTATGGCCTTGTCTGCACTCATGACGTACAAATGTGCCATTGTAAATGTCCCTTTCGGAGGTGCCAAAGGAGGCATCTCTATAAATCCCAAAAAATACAGCACCTACGATCTTGAAAGAATCACGAGACGGTATACCAGTGAGCTAATCAAAAAGAAATTTATTGGTCCCGGAGAAGATGTACCAGCTCCTGATTACGGAACTGGAGAAAGAGAAATGTCTTGGATTCTTGATACTTACATGGCGATGCATCCAGGAGAAGTAGAGGCATTGGGTTGCGTTACAGGAAAACCTATCACACAAGGTGGCGTTCATGGCCGCAAAGAAGCTACAGGATTAGGCGTATTCTTTGGCATCAGAGAAGTATGTAACAATGTAGATGTAATGAATCGCCTTGGCCTTCAAGTTGGCATAAAAGGTAAAAAAATCATAGTTCAAGGCCTTGGAAATGTTGGTTACCATTCTGCAAAATTCTTCCAAGAACATGGAGCATTGGTTGTTGGACTTGCAGAATTTGAAGGTTCTATCTATAATCAAAACGGATTAGATATTGATTCAGTTGTTGCTCACAGAAAAGCAACTGGATCAATTTTAGACTTTCCTGGTGCAACTAATTTCGCAAAAAACACAGACGCATTAGAAGCGGCTTGCGATATTTTAATCCCAGCTGCTTTAGAAAATGTTATCAATGTTGACAATGCAGACAAAGTTCAAGCTAAAATAATAGGAGAAGCCGCGAATGGACCTCTTACGCCAGAAGCTGATGAAATATTCAACAACAAAGGAATACTTGTTGTTCCAGACATTTACCTCAATGCAGGTGGCGTTACCGTCTCTTATTTTGAATGGTTGAAAAACTTAAGCCATGTTTCTTATGGTAGACTTGAGAAAAGATTTATGGAAAATCAAAATTCCAATATTTTATCTCAGATCGAAGTTATGACTGGCAATAAAGTTACGGAGCAGCAACGAAAATTACTGGTACATGGGCCAGATGAAATTGATCTAGTGAGAAGTGGACTTGAAGAAACCATGATCAAGGCGACCAATGAGATTTTGGATTGTTGGAAACTAAATCCAACAATAAAAGATATGCGAACAGCAGCTTTTGTTGTAGCTATAAATAAAGTAGGCACAAGCTACTTGGAATTGGGCATTTTCCCTTAAGAAGGAAAAGTAGGGAATGTAAAAAGCCATTCTTCCTTGATTCTATCAGCTACATAACATAAATGACCATTCGTAATTACGATATATTTTACGGGAACAACCATATTATATAACAGAATCTGCCTTAACGTAGATTCTGTTAATTCCACTCCTTGTGCTTTGCATTCTACCATCATCCATGGTTGATGTATTTTGTCGTAAATAAGTAAATCAAATCGTTTTGATAAACTGCCCAAAGAGATGGTCTTTTCAATTGAAATCAAACCAGAAGGAATTAAATTTATGTTTGTTAACCATGAAATAAAGTTTTGGCGAACCCACTCTTCTGGTTGCAATACAACCCATTTTAATCTTATTTCGTCAAATATTTGAGGTTTATTGTCGTGGTACCGGGTTTTAAACATTGGTTCAGGAAAATTTAATGCGATCATAGATGCAAAGTAATTAGTAATTTCGGATACCCAAAATTCCATTAAAAATGATCAATAAAGAAGACATAGTTAAGAACTGGCTTCCAAGATATACAGGTATGCCCCTTGAAAATTTTGGATCTTATATACTACTGACAAACTTCAGTAAATACCTTGAAATGTTTGCAGGATGGAATAAAGTTGAAATTTACGGGAAAGACAAACCCATGCAATGTGCTACAGCTGATGGAATTACCATTATCAATTTTGGTATGGGAAGTCCCACCGCCGCTACTATCATGGACCTGCTAACAGCTATCGAACCCAAAGCCGTATTATTTCTTGGTAAATGTGGTGGATTAAAAAAAAGGAATAAACTTGGCGATTTAATTCTTCCAATTGCTGCAATCAGAGGAGAAGGAACTTCAAATGATTACCTACCACCGGAAGTGCCCGCAATGCCAGCCTTTGCGCTCCAAAAAGCGATTTCAACGACTATACGCGAATATGGAGTGGATTATTGGACTGGAACTGTTTATACAACAAACAGAAGGGTTTGGGAACACGATGAAGATTTTAAAACCTACCTTCAAAAAATAAGGGCTTATGCCATAGACATGGAAACTGCTACTATTTTTTCCGTTGGTTTTTTCAATAAGATCCCAACAGGTGCTTTGTTACTTGTTAGTGATCAACCAATGATTCCTGAAGGGGTTAAAACAGAAGAAAGTGATAAAAGCATTACATCACTTTACGTTGAAACACATCTTAAAATTGGGATAGATTCTCTAAAGCAGCTAATTAACAATGGATTAACCGTTAGACACTTAAAGTTTTAATAGAATTTTGGTCATAAAAAGTGGATAAGAAATTGTAATAAGAACCATCTAACCACATTTTTTGTTTATTTTTGCAGTCTCAAAAAAGCCAAAAAACAAATCTGGTACCGTAAGATCAGGTTTGGTACTAGGTTATCCTATGATTAATAGGATAATGGGATTTGTTTTCAGGCATAAAATTTAGAAAACATGAAATTATCCCAGTTTAAATTCGACTTCCCACTCAACCTCATCGCTCAAACCCCAACCAAAAGAAGAGAGGATTCTCGTCTAATGGTAGTTCACAAAGACACAGGGTTAATAGAAAATAAAATGTTCAAGGATGTACTTGATTATTTTGAAGAAAAAGATGTTTTTGTTGTAAATAACACAAAAGTATTTCCTGCAAGAATGTACGGCAGAAAAGAAAAGACAGGTGCCAAAATTGAAGTTTTCTTACTTCGTGAATTGAACAAACAGAACAGATTATGGGATGTAATCGTTGATCCCGCAAGAAAGATTCGCGTTGGCAACAAACTTTATTTTGGAGATGCTGATGAATTGGTTGCAGAAGTTATCGACAACACTACTTCAAGGGGTAGAACAATCCGCTTCCTCTTTGAAGGATCTGATGCTGAATTTAAAGCTGTTCTAAATATTTTGGGAGAAACGCCATTACCTAAATATATCAAACGTAAACCAGACGAATTAGACAAAGAAAGATATCAAACTGTATATGCTAAACATGAAGGTGCTGTTGCAGCGCCTACTGCAGGCCTTCACTTTTCTATCGAACTTATCAAAAGATTAGAAATTCAAGGCATTCGTTTTGCTGAAGTGACGCTCCACACCGGCTTAGGTACCTTCAGAACCATTGAGGTGGAAGATTTAAGCAAACATAAAATGGAAGCGGAATATTATAACGTTGATGAAAATGCCTGCAGGATTGTTAACAAGGCAAAATCTGAAGGTCATAGAATATGCTCTGTTGGCACTACCACTATGCGTGCTTTGGAAAGTACATACACTGCAGACAAATTATTAAAACCATCAGAAGGTTGGACAAATATTTTCATTCATCCTCCACATGAATTTTCGATTTGCGATTCATTAATCACCAATTTTCACCTTCCAAAAACAAGCTTGCTCATCATGGCATGTGCGTTTGCTGGTTATGAATTAACGATGGAAGCCTACAAAAAAGCCATTAAAGATAAATATAGGTTCTTCAGTTATGGTGATGCCATGTTGATTATCTGATGATATAGCACAAACATTATTACGAGAAAGGGGTTCAATTTAAAACTGAACCCCTTTTCTTTTGGTAAACTAATGTGGAATCAAGATAATTTATGCAAACCCAAAAATTCCTTTATTTAACAACCGAAGTGTATCATTCTTGTTTTCTGTAGGTATCAAAACTGATACATTATGGGCACTACCGCCATAACT
>CANLED010000040.1 GCA_947489175.1 Chitinophagaceae bacterium
TGTTCCGATTTTTTTTATTTTTTCCATATATTCAATTGCATCTCCTGCATTGTTAAAGGTAGATAACTCAAAAAAGGGTGTTTCTTCAATTTTATCTTGCCTTATGCTGATTTCCTTTTCGGGCATGTTAGTGGAATGATATCTTGTTAAGGCTCTTTTTGCTTCGTTAATGTAAACGATATCTATATTTTTGAGCAGCATCAACACAAAGTATTTTTCATTTGCATCAAATTGAAATCCCCCAATTTTTTTCTCTATTACTGGTGTTTTAATGGAAACTGTATCTAATGCAATTTTTTTGGTAGTTGTGTCTTTCGTGGTGACTATCGGTATATTTTCTTGTTTAATTTTAGCCACAACAGGTGCGGATACTTGTCTGTCGTTTACCTTTTCAATTATTTCTTCTGTTGATCTAACAATAGTGGCACTGCTTAATTCATTTTCAATCTCTGAACGTCTGTTCAATACATCGGCAATTATACCAGCTTTCCCTGCAAGAGGAGACGATGGGTAAAGTGCTGGAATTTTATTCAAAGTTGCAATAGCTAAGCTATCGTCTTTTTTCTTGATGTAGTAAAGGGCTTCAATGTACAAGAGTTGGGGCGTCCATAAATTTTCTCCAAAAATGGAGTCAGCTATTTTTTTAGCAGAAATAGCATTGTCAAATTTTCCAGAAAGGAAAAGGTCGTAAATGTTTTCGTAGGCTTTTGTAGTTTGTGAACTTTTGTCTTTTTCAGCTTTAACGGCCGCTTCTGGGTTTTTAAGAAAGAGGTTGAACCTGCTTGTTGCAAAGTTCTTGCTCAGTTGTGATGCATAAAAAGAAGATTTAGGTTCATTGCCATTTTCTTTAAAGCAAAAAGCAAGGTCAAATAAAATTTGTTCTAGGTCTGGATTGGTAGGGTTTTCAGCAATTAACCTTTCATTCCACACGACTGATTCGTTGCATGCGCCTAATTTATTTTTATAGATTGATCCAAGTTTTTTAAATGCCGCATATTTCCTTTCATTGGATGCTGCTAAAGCTTCACTTGTTAAAGGTATGTTTTGTTTTAATCCATCTTCCGTCAATTCTGTTTCTTGCATTGTGCTGTCTTGGAGTTGGTCTGTTTTTAAAGAACCAGACATTGGTGCGTTAGATTTTGTAAGTGCATTAAGCGCAGCACCTCTTCTCCAATTGTCGCTATTTGGTCTATTTCCCCATTTATTTTTAAAATCAGTAGTTCCTTGTGCTTTCAATGAAGGGTTGTTGAAATACCATTCCCCTTTCTTCACATCAGTTGGGAATAGGCTTCCAGTTGTAACGTCTAATAAATTGTTTCGAGGAGTTGATACAGAAGATCCTTTGGTCATCGTTTCAACAATTCCTTGCTCTTTTTTTTGTTTTTTAAGCAGATCTTTAATGATTGCATCGCGGTCTTTTTCACTCATTTTTGCAATCTTCTGCAAACTGTCTTCTCGTTGTACCGTATTCAAATTTTTTACTAGGTCTGATACCAATGATTTTTTTAAATTAATATCATCTGCATTTATCAAACCATCTATGTTGATGCTGTCGTAATAGGTTTTTGCCAATGGGTAATTTTTATTATCGAAGGCAAGGTTGGCAATTTGAATATTGTTTTTGTTTTTTAAATCAGGCTCATCTTTGTTGAACTCATTGCTTTTTACAAATAGGTCAATGGCGTTTTTCGGTTTTTTTCTTTTAACTTCAAGCTCTGCAGCTGCTGCAAAGATGATTGGTTTGTATTGGCCATATTTTTCTTTTTTGGCCATCAGCAAAAGCGATTGAATGCTCGATTCAATTTTTTTATCTGCATTTTTTCCATTGGATTCTAGTCCAATTTGTTGAATCCGCGCATAGGTTTCCATGATCGGATCAGTGGTTAATGAAATGGATTTTTCAAAAAATGATTCAGATTTCTCAGCTTTCCCTTTTTGTGCATAAAGCTGTGCAATCAAAAAATATTTTCTCGCACGCTCGCTGTTGTTGATGCAGGTAGACATTGTGCCTTCGAGGTAATAGGCGGCAGAGTCGTATTGAGCATTGTTGTAGTACCAATAGGCTTTTTGTTCCGCAAGCAAGTCTTTTAACCTTGTCGGAAATTGGTAGTCTCTTGTCAGTGTTTCTATTAAACTTTTAGCGTCATCATTTCTTTTCATTTCAATGAGAGACCTAATGATCCAAACCAAGGCATCGTTTCTGATTGAACGTTGGCTTAGCAAACTTTTTACACCTTTATTTTCTTTGGATGAAATGGTGAATACATTTCCTTTGCCATTGATGTTGCTGCCTATTGATTTTTCGTATCCGATTTCATCTTTCTCTCTTGGTTGGAAATTATAGTTAATGTATTGGAAAACATCATAGGCTGAATCAAATTTTTGTTGATAAAAATACGATTGTCCCATCAAAAAATATAAATCATCTACCCATTCATTTCTAAGATCGTGAAGCAAAATGCCATTGTTTGCTTTTATGATTACAGAGTCTAATTCAGCTTGTTGCGAAGACGTATTATTTAGTGAGAAATTATAAAAAGGTATTAGGGTTGAAAATGTGTCTTTAAAGGCCTGTTTTGCAGAGGTTAAAACATCATTGATTTTGTTATTTGCATTAAAATAGAAATTGTAGTGAGACGTTACATTTTCTTTTGTTTTTTTGATAAAATTAATTTTTTTGTCTGGAGTAAGCTCTGATGGTAATTTCCTGTTTTCATATAACTTTGGTTTTTTTAGGTCGAAAGTAATATTTCCTTGGGCTGAAACCTGCTGTGGTGGCATCATTGCTGCCATACAAATCAAAAAGGTAGTGAGCAGATTTTTTATATGCATGTTGCTATTTTTCACGTTCTGTAAAACTACATTTAATCTTGTTATTTTTAACAACCCTATTTTTGGAATTAACATTAACTTTAGGGTCTTAAATTCAATCAAAGTAAGCAATTCATGGGTTTGCAAACAGAAAAACAGAGTCGTTTTAAGCGTTTAACCAACCGATATCGTTTGGTAATTATGAACGACCACACATATGAGGAAGTAGTTACTTTCAAGTTGACAAGAATTAGCGTATATGTTGTATCTTGTTTTCTATTTGTTTTATTAGTTGGTTTAACATCAGCTTTGATTGTTTTCACTCCGATGAAATACTATATTCCAGGTTTTGGCAGTCAATCTCAACGCCGAGAGCTTACAAAACTTAGGATAAGGACAGATTCACTTGAGCGACAAATGCGGTTTAGAGAGGTTTACTGGAATAATGTGAGGGATGTTTTAGCCGGAAAATCTAGTCTTATTCTTGATACAAACGCCATTATAATTCCTAACCTTGAGCAATCACCGGATTAATAAATTTCAAATTTTTTTCTATGTTCAACTCATCAAAAAAAGATCAGTCTATTCAACCTATTAATAGCAACAATCTTCTAGGAAGGGCAACCAACATCACAGGAGATATTAAATGCGATGGTGATATTCGCATTGATGGAGTTCTGCTAGGCAACCTAATTGTTTCGGGCAAGTTAATCGTTGGAGAATATGCAGAAATAACTGGTGATATTAAAGCAAATCATTCAGAAGTATTTGGTAAAATCAAGGGAAAAATTGTTGTAGATGAATTGCTTTCAATCAGGAGCAATGGTTATGTTGAAGGCGATATATTTGCAGGAAATCTACAAATTGAAGCTTCCGCAAAATTCAACGGAGTTTGTCATATGTCTCAGAAAGCTAACGTAATTGACATAAAAAAGGATGATAAAAAGCTAAATGATATCGCAAAAGCAAAATAAATCTGAGACAAGCAACAGGTCATGGATGCGTTATATGGGAATGGCTTCTCAGTTTTTCATTTCAATAGGCGTTTTCCTTGCCATTGGTTGGAAGTTGGATAAACTGTTTGTTTTTTCAACACCTTTTCTGATTTGGGTTTTACCTTTGCTGATTATTATTGCATCTCTCATCAAGCTGATTAAAGATACCAGCACAAAAAAATAGGCATGTTAAGAAAAGCATTGCGTCCGATTTTAATTTTATTTGCTGCTGTGAATGTTTTTTGTGCTGTCTTGTTCAATTGGATTCGTTCAACTGGCATTAATCCTGATGTATTGCTTGTTGGCAACCTCATTGTTTGCATCCTTACATTACTGTCTTTTTATTTGCTGTATAATGGCTTAAAAGCAAAATCCACAGCGGGTTTCCTTTCTTCTGTGTACAGTTCCTTTTTAATCAAACTCTTTGTTGCAGGAATCATTGTTTTTGTGTACTCAAAAATGTCTGATGGTAATATGAACATGCCTGCTGTTTTTGCAAGCATGGTACTTTACCTCGTTTATATGTTTATTGAGCTGAAAGGCTTGCTAACGTTGATTAAGAACAACTAGCATGTCTAAGAAGCAAATTCCTTTAAATGCGCTTGATGATTTTTTGCCTACTGGTTCTTATCCGTTTGTAGAACCTTTTTTAATTGACTATAAAGTTCACCTAACCATCACCCGTTCTAGGAAAACTGTTTTAGGAAACTATCGCCATGCGCACTTAGAGAAAACACATCGCATTACAGTTAACGGTGATTTAAATAAATTTGCATTCCTGATAACTTTATTGCACGAGCTGGCCCATTTGGTTACTTTCATTAAGTTTGGAAATAAAGTGGCGCCTCATGGAATTGAATGGAAACTGCAGTTTGGACAGATTTTAAAGCAGTTTTTGGAAAAAAATTTATTTCCTTCAGATATCAGAAATCAATTGATTTTATCAATAAACAATCCCGCAGCCAGTTCTTGCGCAGACCTAGGATTGATGCGGGTTTTGCGTAAATACGACGAGGTTGATGAGGGGTACTGTTTGGTTGAAGAAATCGAAGAAGGTGGTGTTTTTCAGATAAGTGATGGCCGTATATTTAAGCGGGTTAAAAAGTTGAGAAAAAGAATTCAAGCCATCGAAATTTCAACTGGACGCATGTATCTTTTTAGCCCAATCTTTGAAGTGTTGAATCGTACTGGGTCATAGCGTTTTTTTCATCCAAACTGAACAACCATGGTGACCTGTATTACCCATTGGTGCTTGTAAATAGATAAAATTGAATTTTTCATATACAAAAATTGCTCTCTTTAATTCTGGCATTGATTCGAGGTAAACTTGCTTAAAGCCAAGTTCTTTGGCAGCTTCTAAGCATTTGTTCATCAACGCGGCTCCAGTTCCTGTATGCCTTGCTTCAGGCAGTAAATACATTTTTACAAGTTCACAGGTATCTTGGGGCAATCCTTCACTTGGGTATAATCCGCCGCCGCCCATTACCTTGCCATCAATTTCTGCAACAAAATATATTGATTTTTTTTCTGAAAATAACTCAAAGAGGTGGTCAGTGCTTTCGTCATAATAAACAGTGCCCGGTTTGTCAGCCCCAAATTCTTTTAAGCAACTCCTGATGATCGAAGCAATTGCTTGGTTGTCTTCAAGCTCTAATTGGCGGATAACTCTCTTGTTAAAACTCGTTGATTCCATGCTTTTCATGGTGCAAATTTATGCATTCAGCATTAGATTGAAAACGGGCAGTTTTCTATTTATTTGTTTCTGGATTTTTTCTAATCATTTGGTCCATTACATCTAGATGAGGCAATGTTATGATCGATAAAAAGATAAAGCTTAGTGGGAGGGGATCCCATGTAATGTTATTTTCATTCCATAAGTAAAAACCTGCTGCAAAAAAAAGTCCAGCCAAGGCACTCATGGGAAGCGATTTTGTCCACATGCGCATCGGATTTCGTCCAACTAAACTCCCTTTTAAGTTTAAGTAATTGTAAATAAGCTCAAAAGACCGGATGGCATGCCATCCACCGAAATATAAGGCAAACGCGGGTAGCAAGGGAAGAAAAACGGAGATGATGAGAATCAGCAAAAGGTTTAAAAATTTTGCTAAGGTGATTTCTATTTGATGCTGAAGGCGGGCGATTGACAACATTGAGATGTTAATGATAAACAATGTCGTTAAAATATATGCGCTGTTTTGTTTGCAGAAATTCCAGGTAACGATAACTGGTGTAGAGTTTTTGGAAATTCTCAACAGAACTTCTGTTGTTTCAGTTTGATGCATCAATAAAATCAGGAGCAATACAAATGAACCCCACAAAAAACGACAAAAAGAGACAAGAATTTTTTGTTTTGGACATTCAATATCTGTTTCGCCAAAATGCCAAGCTGAAATCACTAAAAAGATTAGGAGGCTAATAGAAGGGAAAAAAAACCAACAGACTGAGTAAATACCAATGATGGCGATGTACCTACTCAAAAAAATAAACATGTTAAATTTTCTGTTGAATGCGATAGCGGTTGTTCGGGCTATAACATGATCTAAGCCTCCATGAGGGATGCCTGTTAGCAGCAACATCAGTGTGAAGTAACCAAGCTGAAAAGAGTATGCAAGGGGACCCACAAAACTTTGCCAACCGAGCATGCTTAAGCCAACGGCAAAATTTAGCCATGAAATGATGGTGAAGGATTTGTGATGATTTGATGCCTTGTTCATGAAGCTTAGTTTAACAAGTAGATATTAAATGAAAGGCCTATGTAATTAAACATAGGCCTTTCACTTAAGTGATTATTAAATTACTTAGATTCAGAACGGCTTAATGCGTAGATAACAAGACCGAAACCGATTTTGTTAACGGCATCACCAATGTTGTAGATGATGTCCATGTTCAAACCACCGATTCCAAGAGAATCAGCAGAAACTCCGAAAAGTCCACCAGGAGTACCAACGATGTAACCAAGTGGATAGATAGCCCATCCTACAAGAACGAACCAACCCAGTGTTTTTACTGCTTTTGCAACAGCTGGAGAAGTTGCGTTTGCAAGTTTAGCAACATCACCGAACCATACTAGGTAAACGATGTAGAAGTAAGCTGCACCGCTGATAATACCCCAAACAACACTTTGTTCTCTGTAGATTGTTTCTCCAAAGTAACCAGTAACTAGCATTACTACAGAAGCAAAAATCAACTTCCAAAGAAGTCCAGTTGTACCACCTGCCTTTTTAGTGATGAGGTAAAACTCAACGCACATCAAAGGAACAGTTAAAGTCCAATCCACATAACGGAAGAAGGTTGGAGAATCACCTGTTTCGAGGTTGTAACCTCTCATGTAGTAATAGTGAACTGCCGCAATGAAAGTGATCAAACCAGAAACAAGAACAGACGTACGCCATTCTTTGCTGGTGTTGTTCAATTCAAAGAAAAAGAAAACTGATGCCGCCATCATGGCCATTGTGCCGATGAAAAACGTGAAAGCAACGTAGTTGTTTTCAGCAACTACATGTGAAGCCTGAAGAAATAAAGGACTCATTGTTTATTGGTTTTGGTTAAAAAATGACAAGCGTTTAAGAATACAATTCTTCAATACATTATGTTATTGTATTGTATGTTCAAGTTAACTAAAAATTGAATTGAATGTTTAAAAATCATAGAATTTAATTTTTTTTGTTAAAATTTAAATCCTTTTATTTTCTGTTTTGTTTAACAATTAGTAGGTTTTATTGTAGTTTGAACTTGTACTTGATTGAAAATACACTGCAATATTTTTTTTAATTCACTAAATACCGGAGTTATAAGTGTAGCTTTTTTCTGGCTATTCATGATGTGCTGTATATGTTCAGGAATGTTGATTTTTTGGTCAATCATTTTTTCTACTGTTGGCGCAAATTTTAAAGGGTGTGCTGTTGCTAAGATAAACCCCTTTTCCTGTGGATTGTCTGCCAAATATGTTTTTAAACCAGCAAAAGCAACAGCTGTGTGTGGATCCAATATTTTATGGGTGCTTTTGTACACATTTTTTACCGTATTGGCAGTTTCCTCATCCGTAAATGAAAAACTGCTGATTATTTCTTTGATCTTATCATAATCATTTCCAAAAAGTTCCAATATACGGATGAAATTACTCGGGTTGCCAACATCCATCGCATTGGACAAGGTGGGGATTGATATGGTTGGTTCGTAGCGTCCGGTTTCAATATATATTGTAAATACATCGTTTTGGTTGCAGGCTGCAATGAAATGCTTTATGGGCAATCCGGACACTTGCGCAACTAATCCTGCACATAGGTTGCCAAAATTGCCACTGGGAACACTTACAACTGGGAGCGTGTTTTCTTCCCACTGCGATAAAGCAATTGCGTAATAAATTTGTTGGGATAGCCATCTTGAGATGTTGATTGAATTGGCGGATGTTAACATACCCAAGCGCTGCAGTTCATCATCTGCAAAGGCCAATTTAACAAGGCGCTGACAGTCATCAAAATCTCCTTGAATTTCCAGTGCATGGATGTTGCCTCCGAGCCCAGTTAGCTGTTTTTCTTGCACCTCACTTACTTTTCCTGAAGGGTATAAAATGACTACTTCTGTACCTGGTACATTGTAAAATCCATCAGCTACTGCTCCTCCTGTATCTCCACTGGTGGCCACTAGGATGATGATTTTTTCGTTTTGTTGCTTTGCGAAATATCCAAGGCACCTGCTCAAGAAACGGGCTCCAATGTCTTTGAAAGCAAGGGTTGGACCATGAAATAATTCAAGACAATATATGTTTTCTTCAATTTTTTTGAGCGGAATGTCAAACGACAAGGTTTGTTGCATAATCTGCATCAGCTCATCATCCGGGATTGAATCACCCACATATGGCTTCATGATTTCAAACCCTATTTCGGCAGGTGACATGTTTTTGAGGTTGCTGATGAAATCAGCGTTCCACTTGGGTATGTATTCTGGGAAATACAATCCTTTGTCTGGAGCCAGCCCTTTTATCGTAGCAGTTTTGAAATCTACTTCGGGTGAATTTCTGTTGATGCTATAATATTTCATGCTTCTTCGTTTATGATGGATATTCCTTTTGAATTGAGTTTTGTTACATAGGTTTTGAAATCTATGCCAATCCTGGTATAAATGTTGGTCATGACAGCTTCCACTTGAAGGGCAGTCTCTTGGTTTTTGTTCAGCATAAAAATAGATGGACCACTTCCTGAAATCCCCCCACCTAAAGCACCTGCTTGCATACACTGCAGTTTTACTTCATCAAATCCTGGAATTAAAATACTTCTAATCGGTTCTATGATAACGTCTTCTAGAGATCTTCCTATCAGGTCATAATCGCCTTGCATCAATCCCGCTACTAATCCTGCGATGTTTCCCCATTGCTTGATTGCTTTTTTCAGCTGAACTTCTTCCTTCAGAATCTGCCTTGCATCAGAAGTTTTAACTTCAATCTGTGGGTGAACAACCGTAATAAATAGTTCTGGGGAATTGAGTTTTATGACATCCAATGGATGAATAGACCTGATAAGTGTAACACCACCTAACAAACAAGGTGTGATGTTGTCTGCATGTTTCACTCCACTGGCCACCTTTTCGCCATTCATGGCAAATTTGATTAATTCATCATTTGTAAATGCATTGTTCAACAATTTATTGGCAGCAAAAACGCCGCCAGCAGCACTTGCAGCACTTGAACCCAATCCACTGCCTGGTTTGATTATTTTGTCTATCGTGAGCGTAAATCCAAGTGGTTTGTTGTATGCTTCCATGAGCGACAATAATGCCGCACCAGCTACATTGTCTTCCGGTTTTTCTGGAAGATGGTATTCGTCAATATGCTTTATTTTGAGTCCATAGTCATCAGAAAATTCTAGTGTCATTAGGTCATACGGTTCTTCCAATGCGAGTCCGAGTATGTCAAATCCACAAACCAAGTTGGCAATGGTTGCGGGCGATTTGATGGTGATTTTTCTTGGCATGAAAAAATGATTAATTGTTTATTGATCTGAGAATGTCTGCAAAAACGCCACTTGCTGTTACATCAGCACCTGCACCGGCTCCTTTAACAACGAGGGGTTGTTCATTGTATCTATCCGTATGGAATAGTACGATGTTGTCTTTGCCATAAAGGTGAAACATTTCGTTTTCCTGGGAAATGTGTTGGAGTCCTACAGCAGCTTGTCCTTCATTGAAAGTGGCTACAAATTTTAGTTTTGCATTTTTGTTGTTTGCATCATCGAGCAAGGATTTAAAATGAGCCTCATTTTTTTCCATTTCTAGGTAAAAGTCTTCTACGGTACCTTCCATGCAAGATGCTGGAAGAAATGAATTGCAGGTTATTTCATCCAATTCAATTTTTGTTCCGGCTTCTCTCACCAAGATCATGATTTTTCTCATTACATCCTTTCCGCTTAGGTCTAAGCGAGGGTCTGGTTCAGTATATCCTTCATCCTGTGCTTGCCTAACTACTTGTGCAAATGACCGTGTACCGTTATAGTTGTTGAAAACAAAATTTAACGTGCCACTTAACACGGCATTGATTTTATTTATTTTATCACCACTTTTTATGAGGTCATTTAACGTGCCAATGATGGGAAGCGCCGCGCCAACATTTGTTTCAAATAGGAATTTGCAATTGTATGAAACGGATAAATCTTTCAGTAATTTATATTCATCAAAGTTTCCTGAAGCAGCGATTTTATTACAGGCTACAACAGACATTGATTTTCTCAATACTTGTTGATAGTGGGTAGGAATGAATTCATTTGCTGTCATGTCTACCAACACACTGTTTCTTAAATTTATTGTTGTCATGTTGCTTACAAATATCCCTGGGTCTGCCTTTGCGCCATCATTCAATAGGTTTTGCCAATTGCTGATGGGTATGCCATTTTCTGTGATTAACATATTCCTGCTGTTGCAAATGCCGGAAATTTTTATTTTTATTTTTTGATGAGACACAATTTTTTCAGACTGTTCTTCGATTTGTTGAATTAGTTTTTTCCCAACATTTCCTGCTCCGATTATAAATAGATTGATTTCTTTTTTTGTGTCTTCAAAAAATGCTTCATGCATCACGTTGAGGGCTTTTTCGATTTCTGATGTTTTGATGACAGCAGAAATATTGATTTCGTTTGAACCTTGAGCAATGGCCCTTATGTTGATACCGTTTCTACCCAAGGCTGAAAACATCTTACCGCTAATCCCGGGGTGACTTTTCATCTTATCTCCCACCAATGCAACAATCGACAGCTCATCTTCCAACAAGATTGGTTTGATTTCCCCAGCCTCAATTTCTTTTTGAAATATTTTATTGAGAACTTGTGTTGATTTTTCGGCAGCAGATTGGTGAACACCTACACAAATGGAATGTTCTGATGCACTTTGGGTGATAAGAATTACATTGATTTCAGACTCATTTAATGCAGTGAAAAGTTTCTTGGAGAACCCCGGAATGCCAATCATGCCACTTCCTTCAACATTAATCAATGAAATGTTTTTCATTCCAGATATTCCTTTGATGGAGTCTGAAGAAT
>CANLED010000041.1 GCA_947489175.1 Chitinophagaceae bacterium
CGCAATCTTCTCCTATCTCAACATTGTGTGCTACTTGTAATAAGTTATCTAGTTTGGTGCCTTTTCTTATAATTGTTGAACCCATGGTAGCCCTGTCAATGCAAGTATTTGCTCCTATTTCCACCATATCTTCTATCACCACATTTCCCAATTGTGGAACCTTTTGGTAAGTGCCATCTTGTTGAGGGGCAAATCCAAATCCATCGCTGCCAATAACAGTTCCTGCATGGATAATCACATTATTTCCTAAAACACAGCCATTGTAAATTTTTACGCCTGTATGTATGGTTGTGTTTTCTCCAATTTGTACATCCTTGCCTATATAAGATTGAGGAAATATTTTTGTGCCATCTCCAATCTTTACATTTTCACCAATATACGCAAATGCTCCAATAAATACTTTTTCGCCTACGATGGAGGTTGGATGTATAAAGGAAGGTGTTTCTATCCCCACCATTTGTTGTGCCGCATTTTCTTGGTGAAATTTCATGAGAAAGGCAAATGAACTGTAAGGATTTTTTACGCGTATCAGCGTTGATTGAACTGTTCCTTTGAGTTCTAAATCTTCTGAAATGATTACGATACCTGCATTTGTTGAGTATAAAAATTCTTCATAGCGGGAATTTGCAAGAAACGCCAAATCAGTTTTTTTTGCATCTTCTATCTTAGCAAAACTGCCAACTGCAACGTTTTTGTTCCCCTCAATTTTTCCTTCTAATAATGTGGCTATTTGCTCTGCTGAAAATTGCATTGGATTGAATTTCATCCTTTCTGAAGTCGATAGTTCAGATCTAGAATTGTTAAATAATATATTTGACTGCGAAAACTAGGGTTGGTAAAAACAAATGTAGAATTTTTTTACAGGTCTTGACAATGTTTGATGGATGAGCGGTGAATCTACCTGAGAAATGTCTTTTACTGTTCCATCTTTAAAAAGGATGTTGATCCTTTCATTGTTGAGGTTGTACAAACTATTTTCTGCTTCTCCTATAAAAACCAAATATGAAGCATCTTCTTCCGAAATCGATAATTTTTTTGATATCATAACCCTTTTTTCTAATACTTCCTCTTCTGTGATGGGGTCTGATTGCAACCTTAGCTTGAATAATTTCCTACTCATTAGCGTATTGCAAAGCAATGACAAAACCGGATCTTCATGATTCCTCCAATTTTTAATGGCTGAAACCACGTCGCTGTCATCTAAATCACAAAATAATGCCAAATCAGCCTTGCTGAAATGTTCGATTTCCCTAAATATCAGGCTGCCTAACCTGTTGTTCGCGTCAATTGTACTTGGGTGATTGTTAAACAACCATTTCGCTCTTTCAAGAACCTTAACCAAGGTCATCTCTGCACTCAGTACCGTTTTGTGTTGATACACCTGCCAATACATCAATCTTCTAGACACCAAAAATTCTTCTATAGAATAAATGCCTTTTTCTTCTACCATCAGCTCTCCTTCGTGTACAGTTAACATTTTTAAAATCCGATCATACCCAATCATCCCCTCAATTACGCCTGAAAAAAAACTGTCACGCGTTAGATAATCCATCCGGTCTACATCCAATTGTCCACTTACCAACTGATGCAAAAACTTCTTATGATAAGTATTGTTAAAAATTTCAATGGCCATGTTCAAGGCTCCTCCCATCTCATCATTGAGTTCGTTCATGATCAACAACGACAGGGTTTCATGTTCTAGGTCTTCTACTAGCAAGGATTCTAGTGCATGAGAAAATGGACCGTGACCTATATCGTGTAATAAAATGGCAATTTTTGCTGCTTGTTCTTCCTTATCTGTTATTTCATTGTCTTTTGTTCTCAATTCATAAAGGGCATTGTGCATCAAATGATAGGCTCCTAATGCATGATGAAGCCTCGAATGCACAGCACCAGGGTATACCAAATAAGACATTGCCATTTGACTGATTCTTCGCAACCGCTGAAACCATGGATGTGAAATAATTTTATAAATAAGGGGGTCATTGATTGTAATGAACCCATAAACTGGGTCATTTATTATTTTCCTAAATGGCATGCTACTCTTTAATTGTTAAATTTTTTTTATCTCCATACAAAGGTATGAAGCCGGCTAGGGATTAGCTAACTTTATTAACCGGGAATAAAGTTGTTTTTCCCAATAAAAATGTAAAATATGTCTATTGCTTCCATTTTATGGGTCGATGATGAAATTGAAGTGCTTGAACCGCATAAACGCTTTCTAGAGATGAAAGGGTATGCTTTAAAAACTTTTACAAATGGATTTGATGCATTGGAATATCTCGCTTCTAATCAGGCCGATTTGGTATTGCTGGATGAATCTATGCCTGGCTTGAGCGGATTACAAACCCTTTCTAAAATCAAAGAAGTACATGCTTGGTTACCCATAGTGTTGGTAACCAAAAATGAAACTGAAAGCCTTATGGATGAAGCCATCGGTTCTCAGATTTCCGATTTTTTAATAAAGCCAGTTAGTCCAAGCCAAGTCCTGTTGGTATTAAAAAAGCTGCTAGAGAATCGTCGCCTTGTGGCTGAAAAAACAACGTCTTCTTATCAGCAACAATTCAGAACGTTGCTTAATGCTGTCGACGATAATCCCAATCATAAAACCTGGGCTCAACTTTATCGGCAATTGATTTTCTGGGAAATGGAAATGGAAAAAAGCAATAGTAAGGATATGATGGAAATGCACCTAGCTCAAAAAAAAGAGGCAAATGCATCATTCTTTAAATTCATTTCTCGCAACTATCTTTCTTGGATAAAAAATATTGAAACCGATTTACCCATTTTTAGCCACACGCTTTTTCAGCGTAAAGTGCTTCCTCATGTATCAAGTGAAATACCTACTGTATGGTTAATTTTAGACAACCTTCGTTTTGATCAATGGAAATCTATTGAGCCTTTATTAAATGTTTTTTTTCGGGTTAATGAGGAAGAATGTTTCTATTCAATCCTTCCTACGGCTACTCAATATTGCAGAAACGCAATGTTTGCCGGGAAAACACCTCTTGAAATCACCAAGAAATTTCCAGATAAATGGATCAGTGAAGAAGAAGACGACAGTAAAAACTTGCATGAATCTTTTTTCTTTTCAGAACAGTTATCATTTTTGAAAAGATCCGACATTCGATTCAGCTACCAAAAGATTTCATCACATGCCGATGCCTTAAAACTTTCTGATGCTGCATCCAATTTGCTAGACCATGATCTATCCATCATTGTTTATAATTTTGTAGATACAATGAGCCATGCCCGCACTGAAAGTGATGTATTAAAGGAACTAGCCTCAGACGAAGCTGCCTATAGAAGCCTTACGCACAGTTGGTTTACACATTCACCTCTGTATAACGCACTGAGAAAAATAGCAGAAAAAAAAGTGACACTGATTTTATGTGCTGATCATGGAAGCATCAAAGTAACAAACCCAATTAAAGTTGTCGGCGACAGACAAACCACTGCTAATCTGCGTTACAAGTCAGGCAAGAACCTTGACTACAACCCCCGTGAGGTTCTTCCGTTTCGTGAACCCAATTCGGTTGATTTACCAAGAAATTCTGTTAATAGCGCCTATATTTTCGCCGGTGAACAAAATTATTTTTGCTACCCCAACAATTTTAATCACTATGCCAATCACTATAAAAATACTTTTCAGCATGGTGGTATATCGATGGAAGAAATGATTGTGCCCATTGTTAGAATGACTTCTCGATAATTCAAAAATTGATTATTCACAATTGTCTTGTAAAATGTTCACAACTAAATGAATCTTCATTACATATGCCTTTTTGCATTATGTAAATTTGTAAAAAACCAATCATGAAAATCCGATATACACCTACCACATTAGATAAAGTTGAAAAAGTTATTGCGGAAGCTGGGTATATCATCAGATATGAAAGAGGAACCTTTCAAAGCGGATTTTGCATCCTTGAATCAAAAAAAGTTGTTGTTCTAAACAAGTTTTTACAAATTGAAGGTCGTATCAATACATTAATTGATTTATTGTCTTTCTTGAACATAGAAGCAGATCATTTAAGTATTGAAAGCAGAAAGTTCTACGAAGAAGTTTCGAACAAACCCAATATAGCTGCTTAATTTCTAATTGTTAATTTTACCATTACCTTCAAAAATAACCAAGTTTGGCACTTACAATTGAGTTTTTGGGAACCGGCACCAGCAGCGGTGTTCCTATGATTGCTTGCCATTGTGAAGTGTGTTTATCCAACAATAAAAAAGACAACAGGCTTCGGAGCAGCATATTGATCAAATCTGAGCAAACAACCATTGTAATCGATACTACTCCCGACTTTCGTTATCAGATGTTGCGCTCAGGCGTTAAACACTTGGATGCTGTTCTCTTTACACATTCGCATAAAGATCATATTGCAGGGTTAGATGACA
This sequence comes from Chitinophagaceae bacterium, assembly GCA_947489175.1. Lineage (GTDB taxonomy): Bacteria > Bacteroidota > Bacteroidia > Chitinophagales > Chitinophagaceae > Pollutibacter. The sequence continues at coordinate 4,402 of CANLED010000041.1, forward strand.
TAAAGGCATTCAACTTTATTTCTCAAAGTCCCATGCCCCTTTTTGGCAATGAAGAAACAGCTGATGCACTAAAGCGTGATTTTTACTACGCGTTTACAGATAAAAAATATCCCGGTATCCCTGAACTAGATTTGCAAGTTATCAATAAAGAATCTTTTGCAATCCGCGACATCAAAATCATTCCTATAACAGTTAAACACCTGAATATGGAAGTGCTTGGTTATCGTTTTGGGAATTTTACTTACATAACAGATGCTAATTTTATTTCAGAAGAGGAAAAGGATAAAATAAGGGGTTCTGAAATATTGATTGTAAATGCATTGAGAAAAGAAAAACACTTATCTCATTTTACCCTTCAAGAAGCAATTAACTTGTCAATCGAATTGGATATTCCTACAACCTATTTTACGCACATTAGTCACCAGATGGGTCTTCATGATGAAGTTAGCTCATCACTTCCGAAAGGAATGTTCTTAGGTTACGATGGGCTCGTTTTTAGTGTGAATAATACATTGTAATGACGTTTTTTTACAGCAATTAGGCTTTGAAAAGCATTTAATTTCGTGAAATGATGCTTCATAAAATATTACAATCGCTCACCACTTTTTCAAAAAACGAACGCCTTGGGATTTACCTTCTTTTGTTGATCTCCTCCGGGATTTGGATATTCCCTTTATTTTTTAGCCGGGATGAAATAAACCTCGCGGATTTAAAGATAACAGAAGTTGAAATCAACTCACACATTCAAACATTATCTAAAAGAGTGGATAGCCAATCTTTGAAGAATAAAAAATTTGATGACGACCATAGCTTTAAAAAAACTGATAAATTCAGGAAGCCCGAATTGTTTTCTTTCAATCCAAATAAGACAACTTTAGACGATTGGATTAGGTTAGGACTCAGTGAACGAAACGCAATAACCATCACTAACTACGTTGCTAAGGGTGGATATTTTAAACGCAAAGAAGACCTGAAAAAAATTTATGGGATTCCCCCACAGTTAATCGATAATATAATCCCTTTAGCTGTGTTTGATGAAGAACCCAAATATATATCTCAACAAACCGTGAAAGTAGTAAAACCCAAACAGGTATTACAGCTTGATATTAATGCTGCAGATAGCAGTACTTTGACAATGTTACCAGGCATAGGGGATAGGCTAGCATCAAGAATTGTGAAGTTCCGAAATCGTTTAGGAGGATTTGTGCATGTAAGTCAATTATTAGAAGTATATGGACTGCAAGATTCTATTTTGGATAAAATAACACCTATGATTTTCGTAGCACCAGCTTTTTCAATTGAAAAAATAGACATCAATAAAATAGATTATCCCTTGTTAACAAAACATCCATACATGACCTATTCAATGGCTAAAATTATCTTGGCATACCGTAGAGCACATGGAAGGATAAATGGGGCTGATGAAATGTATAATATCGCCGGTATACCCCAGGACCAGTTGGTTAAATTTCTTCCCTATTGTATGTATTAAGGTTAATCCAAAAAATCGTCTTCATCCGATGGTGCATATTTATCAAAAAGTTTATCAATGGCACCTCCAAAAATCGGGAATTTATTCTTAGCGTAATCTTTGATAATATTTATTGAAGCCCATGCCTGTTTTTCAGTCATTCCACCTTCATTCATCAATTTGTCGATTAATTCTTTCATGAATGTATGTTGCTAGGCAACTTTTAACATTTTAATTTTAGCATAATCGAACTTTTGCTTCGCATATTCTGCCGTTAATTTAAATTCTTTTTCATTGGATGAAGGCATTTCAAACATGGCATCTGTTAATATGCTCTCACAAATTGACCTCAATCCACGTGCGCCTAATTTGTATTCCATGGCTTTTTCAACCATAAAGTCGTACACTTCATCTTCAATTGTTAAAGTGATTCCTTCAATTTCAAATAGTTTTACATACTGCTTTATCAAGGCGTTTTTCGGCTGAACCAAAATAGCCCTGAGGGTTTCTTTGTCAAGCGGATTTAAATGGGTAACAATTGGTAGCCTTCCCAATAATTCAGGAATCAATCCAAATGATTTCAAATCTTGTGCGTTGATAAATCTCAGCAAATTCGATTTCATGTCATCTTGCATTTGCTTGTTCACGTTAAATCCAATCGAGTTAGTATTAACCCTTCTTGCAATGATTTTGTCAACGCCATCAAATGCACCTCCACAAATAAATAGTATGTGTTGTGTGTTTACCTTGATTAGTTTTTGGTCTGGATGCTTTCTTCCGCCTTGAGGTGGAACCAATACTTCAGTGCCTTCTAGTAGTTTCAATAAGCCTTGTTGTACACCTTCTCCACTTACATCTCTAGTGATGGATGGGTTATCACTTTTGCGTGCGATTTTGTCTATTTCATCAATGTATACAATCCCTTTTTCTGCAGCCGGCACATCATAATTGCATACCTGTAAAAGCCTAGTAAGAATGCTTTCTACATCTTCTCCAACATATCCAGCTTCAGTGAAAACGGTAGCATCTACAATTGCAAATGGCACATTGAGCAATTTTGCTATTGTTTTGGCCAACAAGGTTTTGCCTGTTCCTGTTTCACCTGCCATGATGATATTGCTCTTTTCAATCTCTATTTCCTCAACAACTGGTTCTTTTTTATTTTTGGCTGTTTGAATGCTTGCTGGAGCTTGGTTTAATCTTTTGTAATGATTGTAAACAGCAACGGAAAGAATTTTTTTGGCTTCATCCTGACCAATAACATATTCATCAAGGTGTTTCTTTAGCTCCATTGGTTTTTTAACAGTAAGCTTGAAACCAGATTTTCCATCTTGTTTGGACGTAACTTCTTGTTCAACAATTTCTCTAGCATGGTCTACGCATCCTTCGCAGATATGGCCTTCCTGACCGGCGATTAGAATTTTAACTTCATCTCGGTTTCTTCCACAAAAAGAACAATGCAAGGTTGATTTTGCCATAACTAAAAAAACATGTTGCCTCCAATTAGGATTGGTAAGCGATTATTATTTAAATTTTTTCCATAATGCCATCGACAATACCATATTTCAGTGACTCTTCAGCACCCATCCAATAGTCTCTGTCGAAATCTTTCATTACTTTTTCGAAAGTTTGACCGCAGTTTTTGGCAAGAATATTGGCGCCTAGTTCTTTGATTTTTTTGATTTGTTCGGCCATAATCTCCAAATCCGCCGAAGTACCTTGTCCGCCTCCAGATGGTTGATGTATCATTACTTCACCATGTGGAAAAATAAAGCGTCTTCCTTTTTCTCCACCACTCAACAAGATTGAGCCCATTGATGCAGCCATGCCCATGCATATTGTTGATACAGGAGAAGAAATCATTTGCATGGTATCATAGATAACCATGCCGCTGGTAACTACACCACCTGGACTGTTGATAAAAAATTTTATTTCTTTACCAGGGTCTGTCGCTTCAAGAAACATTAACCTAGCAGTAATATCTTTTGCAGATCGATCATCTACTACTCCCCACAAAAAAATTTTCCTTTCTTCTATGAATTTTTTGTCGAATCGGGCACCTGATACCATCGATTCCATCATGTTATTATTTTCTTTTGGCTCTTGTTCTTCTTCCATTTGAGGCAACCTTGAGTATGTTTTGCTGAATTTCATGTTGTTTGGGTTTAGGCTTTCTTTTGCTTTTTAGGATTGAGTACCAATACTTCATCAACAAGTCCATACTCTTTAGCTTCTAACGCAGTCATCCAAAAATCCCTGTCAAAATCTTTGGCAATTTTTTCAACTGTTTGGTTGCTGTGATGAGAAACTACTTCATATAATTCTTGCTTTAGTTTCTTTACCTGTGCTACTGTGATTTCGATATCTGAAGCTTGTCCACCTGCGCCTGCACTTGGCTGATGCATCATGATCCTAGAATGTTTCAAAGCTGTTCTCTTACCTTCTGTACCGGCACACATTAAAACGGCTGCCATACTGGCTGCTACGCCTATGCAAATTGTGGCTACATCTGGCGAAACATATTGCATTGTATCATAAACACCTAATCCGGAATGTACTGAACCACCTGGACTATTGATGTACATTTGTATATCACGGGTTCTGTCAGTACTATCCAAAAATAGCAATTGAGCCGTAATAATATTAGCTACTTCATCTGTTATGGGATAACCTAAAAATATAATGCGATCCATCATAAGCCTGCTATAAACATCCATCACAGCTACATTCATTGGTCTTTCCTCAATGATATTTGGGGTAAGGTTTGTAACCATGTGTTTGGTATAACCATGAAGTGTATTGCTTGAGATGCCTTGGTCTTTGATGGCAAATTTTTCAAATTCTTTTCCTAGATTCATAATTTGGAGGTTCTTTATTGCGGAATATTAAAACAAAGATAAACCAAATAGCATGCCTTTTAAATAAGCAGACGAAATGACATGTCTTTTGTTTAAAGTTTAGGGTTTAATGTTTAAAGGAAATCCTCTAATCATTAAACCCTAAACATTAAACTAAAAACTAAAAACTAAAAACTATTTATGGTTATGCTTTTCTTGTAAAGCTAAAAATTCAGGTGCTGTTATAAAATTCTCTGTAGGTTTTACCTGAGAAGCAGCACATGCCAATACCTTAGAACTAAATACTCTTTGATAAGCACTTTCTACTTGTTTTTCATCGCTCATCATCCTTTCAACATAGCTATCAAGCCAATCATAGTTGCCGCCCATGTTCATTGATCCAAAGTATCCCATAAGCTGTTGGCGCAAACTGTCCATGATTTCTTCTCTGCTAACTTGAATAGAATTTCCTGTTGCAATTTCATTGCTCACAAGTGTCCACCTCAATTGGTTTAAAAATGCAGGGAATTCTTTTTCAATATCTTCAGCTGTTTGTTTGTTCTCATTTGAGAGGAGAAGCCATTTCCTTAAAAATGTTTCAGGAAATTCCATTTTGATATCTTCTGACAAAATATGAAAAACTTCATGTTCCAAAAGATGTTGCGCTTGGTGTTTCCAATAGGCCTCAATCTGAGTGCGTATTTCCGACCTAAAATCAGCTTCCGTTAAGATTTCCTTTCCAGGGAGAGCTTCTTTAAAGAATTCTTCATTTAATTCTTTCTTCTCTACAAAACCTATCTTGTTGATTTTCAACAAGAAGTATTTAGACATGTCTTCAGAATTGTTTTTGTCCAGCGCTAAGTCACTTGCAACCCAATCTCTTTCTTTATCCTCAAAAGCTGTTGACAATTGTAAAACCAAGGTATCATCCTTCTTTTTACCCATCAATTCGCTGCGAACTTTTTCACTGAAGTATGAAAGCAACAAAGAATTTTCTTTCGGTGACGATCCTTCTTCAACAATTCCAGCTTCATCACAAGGTTCGAAACCTACATTAAGAACTTCTTCTTCTCTTGAAACAGATTCCGGTTCAGTCATGTTACCCAGTTTCTGCTGCATCCTGTTGATTTCTTCTTCAACCATTTCGTCATTGGCGGATACTAAATGGATGGTTGTTGGAAGGGTAGCGAAATCAGGCAGACTAAACTCAGGTTTTAATCCAATTTCAAATGAAAAGCTGTATTCTTTGCCTTCATTGTAATTGAAGGTGCCAGGATCATTGTCATCCTGTGGAATGGGTTGGCCTAAATAGGAAATATTTTCAGCCTGAACATATTTTGTTAATTCTGTTTCAATTGTTTTTAGCACTTCTTCTGTAAAGACTGCAGAACCATGCATACGTTTGATGACACCAATTGGCACCATTCCTTTCCTAAACCCAGGAATATTGGCAGTTTTTGCGTATGTTTTTAAAGACTTTTCAAACGCGGGGTTGTAATCAGCCGGTGCCACAGTGATTTTTATTATCTCATGAAGTGGGGCTAACTGCTCTCTTGAAATCTGTGCCATAAAGTTTTTTGTTAAAAAAGAAAAGAGAGGTAGTGCGGGTGGAGGGACTCGAACCCCCATACCTTGCGGCACCAGATCCTAAGTCTGGCGTGTCTACCAATTTCACCACACCCGCGTTTCACTTTAGCCCTTTTGGGCAACCTCTCTTCTCAAATAGGGACGCAAATGTATGAATTATTTATTAAAAAAATTCATACATATTGAAATTAAGTAATTTTGTTTTTGAATGGATAACTTAGACACACATATTGACTTACCTGGCTATAATTTAAATGAAGAACAAGAAAAGAAAGAAATTGTTCGGCGATACCGTGCCTTGTTGCGTGTTTTAAAGCCAAAACTCAAGTCGGGCGACAAAGAACTCGTACGTTCCGCTTTCGAAATTGCCATTGAAGCTCATAAAACAATGCGGCGAAAAAGTGGGGAGCCTTATATTTTTCACCCACTTGCTGTTGCCATGATTTGCATTGAAGAAATTGGTTTGGGTGTTCGTTCAACAATCTGTGCACTCCTTCATGATACCGTAGAAGATACAGATATTACGCTTGAAGATATACAAAGAGAATTTGGACAAGAAATAACGAAGATTATTGATGGGCTCACAAAAATCTCACATGTTGTAGACAACAATACAACCCAACAGGCTGAGAATTTTAGAAAAATCTTGCTCACTTTAACTGACGATCCACGGGTTATCTTAATAAAGTTGGCCGATAGGTTGCATAACATGCGTACTCTCGACAGCATGAAACGTGAGAAGCAATTAAAAGTATCCTCTGAAACGGTTTACATGTATGCTCCATTGGCTCATCGGATGGGATTCTATTCTATCAAAACAGAAATGGAAGATTTGTCCATGAAGTACCTAGAACCTGAAATTTACCGACAAATTGCTAGAAAATTATCCGATACCAAACGAGAACGTTCACGATACATCAATGAGTTTTTAAAGCCAGTAAAAGAGCGGTTAGACAAAGCTGGATATGATTATGAAATCTTTGGAAGGCCCAAATCGATTCATTCGATATGGAGTAAAATGAAAAATA
>CANLED010000042.1 GCA_947489175.1 Chitinophagaceae bacterium
CCGATAGTTCCCTCAGGAATTAAATAAGGTGTGTGGTTCTCAGGCTTGATAAACTGCCATCCAAATACAATGAATAGAAGCACAATCGCAACTTTTACAAATACTATAATCATATTTACGAAAGCAGACTCTTGAGTTCCTTTAATCAGAAGCAAGGTAAGCAACAATAATATAATCAATGCTGGCGCATTCATGATTCCTGTTGTAATTGAGACAACACTGGTTAAATCAGTTGGAAGTGCTTTAAACTGGTCATCACTAAGGATTAATATTCCGTTTTTAACTGATTTCAATGCCTCTGGCATGACTGCTGATATCTTGGCAATTCCGTCACCTGTAACTTTGTACAATGATTCAAAAGGAGAGTGACACCATTCATATGGAATGCTTCCTCCCAACAAGTTATTTAGGTATTCACTCCAAGCAATAGATACTGTTGCTGCTCCTAAGGCATATTCCATGATAAGCGCCCAGCCTATGATCCACGCAACCAATTCTCCCATTGTTACATAAGAATAAGCATAAGCACTACCTGCAATAGGTATCATTGATGCAAATTCTGCGTAACAAAGTCCAGCAAAAGCACATCCTATCGCAGCAACTACAAATGATAATGTTACGGCCGGACCTGCGGCTTCGGCGGAAGCTGCAGCTGTTCTAACAAATAATCCTGCACCAATGATAGCTCCAATGCCTAATGCAATAAGATTTCCAACACCTAATGTTCTTTTAAGTCCTTTTTCTGAATCTGCAGCCTGTGTTAAGAGCTGTTCGAGTGACTTTCTTCTGAATAAACTCATATCTGTTTTTTGGTTATATGTTTACATGAAAGTTCTAAAATAATTAATAATTCCAATACATTGATTTTTAATTTTAAACAAATAAATAGATTGAGTAAATCGATTTAAATCATTATTTTACAAACCTGTAAACTTAAAATCAATTCAGCTTATGAAAGGTAATTCTTCAGGGAAATTAACAATTTATATCTTAGTTGCCATGGTTCTTGGAATTGGTGTTGGATATTTTGTACACCTCAATTCTGCTCCTGAAACAATAAAATCGATATCATCCAACCTTAAACTCCTTACAACAATCTTCTTACGTCTTGTTCAAATGGTCATTGCTCCGTTGGTATTTACCACCTTGGTTGTAGGTATTGCTAAACTAGGTGACTTGAAAACAGTTGGTAGAGTAGGGGGAAAAGCCATGTTGTGGTTCATATCTGCTTCCCTATTAAGCCTTTTACTCGGGATGCTCCTTGTAAATTTCTTCAAACCAGGAAATGCCATCAACTTGGATTCAGCTGATTTAGAAGGTGCTAAAGACCTCATTGGCAAAACACAAGAGTTCTCAGTTCAAAAATTTGTAGAACATGTATTTCCAAAGAGTATTTTTGAAGCAATGGCCACGAATGAGATTTTGCAAATTGTTATATTCAGCATATTCTTTGGGGTAGGTACAGCTGCTTTAGGTGAACCTGGGAAAGTTGTTGTAAAAGCCTTGGATGCAACAGCACATATCATCTTGAAGATGGTTGGGTATGTTATGAACTTCGCTCCTCTTGGCGTTTTTGGCGCCATCGCAGCTGTAATTGCAACAAAGGGACTTGAGGTTTTCTCTTTCTATGGTAAATATTTATTTTCATTCCTGGTTGGCATTTCATGTTTATGGGTATTATTATTAACTGTTGGATATATTATATTGGGAAAGCGTCTTTTTGCTTTGCTAAAAGCAATTTCTCAGCCTCTGCTCATTGCATTCAGCACCACCAGCAGTGAAGCTGTTTTCCCCAAACTAACAACAGAACTCGAGAAATTTGGGTGTAAAGACAAAATTGTATCTTTTATTTTACCCCTTGGTTATAGCTTTAATTTGGATGGAAGCATGATGTACATGACCTTCGCAAGCTTAGCAATTGCTCAGGCTTACGGGATTCACTTAGACATGGGGACCCAGTTGACTATGCTTCTCGTGTTAATGCTAACAAGCAAAGGGATTGCAGGTGTTCCTAGGGCTTCTCTGGTAGTTGTTACAGCAACCTGTGCCATGTTTAATATTCCCCCTGAAGGAATTGCATTGATTATTCCAATTGATCATTTTTGTGATATGTTCAGAACCATGACGAATGTGGTGGGAAATGCATTGGCAACAACCGCTGTTAGCAAATGGGAGGGAGAACTTAGTCCAGCCTCAGAAGCATAAATTTTGTAATTTCACCCTCAAAATAAATAACTAAAATGTTAGAATTAGCAATACAGTGGAAAGATTTTTTGAATCCTGAATTTTATATTCAGCACGGGGGACTTTGGCTTTTTCTTTTTATTGTTTTTGCTGAAACAGGCTTATTTGCAGGCTTTTTTCTTCCAGGAGATTCTCTGCTTTTTGTAGCCGGAATTTACAGCAATGAATTAGCTACGGAGTTGTTGAATTTCAACAATGATGTATTTAATTTATTATTGCTCTCTTTATTGGTTATTGGAGCTGGCGTGTTGGGAAATACTGTAGGTTATTGGTTTGGTGCAGCAAGTGGAAAGTATTTGTTTCAACGAAAAGACACCTTCCTTTTTAAAAAGAAACATTTGTTTGCAGCCCAAGAATTTTATGATAAACACGGTGCCGGCGCAATTGTATTTGCAAGATTCCTTCCTATTATCAGAACTTTTGCTCCTATTATTGCGGGTGTTGTTGGAATGGATAAGCAGCGGTTTTCTTTGTATAATATTGTTGGATGCATTGCTTGGGCATTGATCATGCTGTTTGCAGGTCATTATTTATATAAAATTTTCTTAGAGCGGTTTGATTTTAACTTAAAAGAACATCTTGAAGTAATTGTTCTTGGCATTGTTTTTATCACAACAGCACCTGTAGTTATCAAGCTTGCAACAAAATCAAAGAAGTGAAATTTCCTGATTTTTTTGCAAAATTGAAGTTTTAATTTGATCATTTTAATTACATATGCCTTAAATACAGTTTCTGATTTGTTTTTTTACATCACCAAAGTGTACACATGCAAAGTGAAAATTTAAAAAAAGGAAGCCATTTTTTTAGCTTAGCCGTTATTGTTGCCGCATTGGGCTATTTCGTAGACATTTATGACCTTCTTCTATTCACTATTGTTAGAGAGCCAAGCTTGAGAGGCCTGAATGTGTTGGATGCCGATATGGTTGCAGCTAGCACCAAAATCATCAATTGGCAAATGTTGGGGCTCCTTATTGGGGGAATCCTTTGGGGAATAATGGGTGATAAAAAGGGGAGGTTGAGTGTTCTTTTCGGATCAATTCTTTTATATTCTGTGGCCAATTTTGCGACAGGATTCATTACATCAATAAATCAATATGTTGCTCTCAGATTCATTGCAGGAATTGGACTGGCAGGGGAACTTGGCGCAGGCATTACGTTGGTTAGCGAATTGATGCCTCAAAAAAAGCGCGGCATCATAACTTCGTTCGTTGCTGGTATTGGCTTGTTCGGTGCAGTTTTTGCATTCATTGTTTATAAAACAACACAGGATTGGCGTCTGTGTTATAAGATCGGTGGTGTCTTGGGTGTTTTCTTACTTCTCATGCGTATCCGAATTTCAGAAAGTACGATTTTTAAAAGCATTGAGAATAGTGAAGTCGTTAAAGGTAATTTTTTTATGTTTTTTAACAACAGAAAACGCTTCAAAAAGTACATACTCGCCATTTTGATCGGTCTGCCTACTTGGTTTGTTATTGGAATCATGCAAAATCTAAGCAACAGATTTGCCGTCGAACTATACCCTAATAGCCATATTGACTCAGGAACTTCGATCATGTACGGCTATATCGGAATCGCATTGGGTGATATTGCCGTTGGGTTTGTAAGCCAATACTTTAAAAGCAGAAAAAAAGCACTTTATATATTCTATGCAATGACCCTTGTTAGTGCTATTTTATTTTTTAGCGGGTTTAATAATTCAGACACCAGAATGTATTCAATTTGCTTCTATCTCGGGTTTTCAACCGGCTTTTGGGCCATTTTTGTTACCATGGGTGCGGAGCATTTTGGAACAAATCTGCGTGCTACTGCAGCAACTACAATCCCGAATATGGTTAGAGGTGCTTTACCTCTTATGAATCTTTTGTTCAAAGATTTGTTTCAAGGTCAACTTCATTGGACAATGGTAAAAAGTGGGATCGTTACCGGATCCATAGTGATTTCCATTTCTGTAATTGCCTTGATTCTTATTGAAGAAACGTTCCATAAGGACTTGGATTTCGTTGAAAAATAAAGGATGAAGATGCAGTCATTTAAATGACGTTATCTTCATCCCTTAATCTTGTTTATTTTTTAGCCTAATACTTCATTCATTGACCTAACTGCAGCCGCACTTTTTTCAAAGGCTTCTTGTTCAGATGCCGATAGGTCTAATGGAAGGATTTTTTCCCAACCATTTTTCCCTATTGTAACTGGTACGCCAAGACAAATGTCTGTTTGTCCATATTCACCATCTAAAGCAACGCAACAAGTAAATAATTTTTTCTCATCACGCAAGATACTCTTTACCAGTGCAGCTCCTGCTGCGCCTGGTGCATACCAAGCTGATGTTCCAATAAGTTTCGTGAGTGTTGCTCCGCCTACCATAGTATCTGCAACAACTTTTTCTTGTTGCTCTTGAGACAAAAATTGTGTTACTGGGATGCTGTTCCATGTAGCCTTACTAATCAATGGAATCATGGTTGTATCTCCATGTCCACCAATTACAATGGCATTTAAATCACTTGCAGAACAATTTAGATGTTGCGTAAGTTGGTATTTAAACCTGCTGCTGTCTAATGTTCCACCCATTCCAATGATCCTGTTCTTAGGAAGTCCAGTTGATTTCAACGCTAGATAAGTCATGGTATCCATCGGATTGCTAACAACAATGATTATGGTGTTAGGAGAATATGTTAAGATGTTTTCACAAACGGTCTTCACAATTCCTGCATTGGTTCCAATAAGCTCTTCCCTTGTCATGCCTGGCTTACGTGGAATACCTGAAGTGATTACAACAACATCACTATTTGCTGTTTTTGAATAATCGTTTGTTGAGCCAGTAATTATGGTGTCAAACCCAAGCAGTGCAGCTGTCTGCTGCATGTCCTGAGCCTTACCTTCTGCTAATCCTTCTTTAATGTCAAGTATAACTAAATCAGTACATACTCCCGCACGCGCGATATTATCTGCAGTGGTAGCACCTACGGCTCCAGCTCCTACAACAGTAACTTTCATATAAATTTTTTTAGTTGAAATTGAAAAATTGTTTTGCGCCGCAAAGGTAGGTTGTAAAATCCTCATGGATTCTTCATAAGAAAAATTATTTCATTAAATTTAAATTTTTATCGATTTTTTCAAAAGATGGTTTGTTCTCGTTTTTAATTCTTTTACCTTCGCTATCTTAATCAATGATATGGCAAATACATCAGACATCACAAGAGGCATGATCCTTAAATTGGATGGAAGTCTTTATACTGTAGTAGAATTCGGAGAAAACAAGACTGCAAGGGCAGCTGCGAAGGTTTGGGCTAAACTGAAAGGACTTGATAATTCACGTAGTATTGAAAAAACCTGGAACAGTGGTGATAATATCCACCCAGTTAGGGTTGAAAGAAAATCGTATCAATTCCTCTACAAGGATGAAACAGGTTATAGTTTTATGGATAGTGAAACATTTGAACAAATATCTGTGCTAGAAACCATGGTTGATGCTCCAAAATTTTTATCAGATGGACAAGAAGTGTCAGTATTGATAAACACCGAAACTGAATTGCCAATGAGTGTGGAACTTCCGGATAAGGTTGTTTCAAAAGTTACTTATTCTGAACCTGGACTTCGTGGAGATACTGCCACACGCACACTAAAAGCAGCTACTGTTGAAACAGGTGCAACTGTAATGGTTCCTCTTTTTGTAAATGAAGGCGACCTGATCAGGGTTCATACAAAAACAGGTGAATATATCGAAAGAGTAAAAGAGTAATTTTTATCTATTTTTGTCTATTTTTAATGAATTTCACCCCAATTTCCTTCGATTTTGGGGTGTTTTTTTATAAAAAGCTTCAAATTTAATTTGGCTGAAAAGTAATTTTGAAGCACCTTTACCTACCCATAAACCTTTTAAAAGAACAATAAAATGGATTTAAAGCAGATTCAAGATCTTGTAAAAATGGTAAACAAGTCTAATATAAGTGAACTTACCATCGAAGAGAACGAATTTAAGATTACCATCAAGCAAAAAGAGGACAAATACATCACAGCTCCCATGCAAGTTCCTCAACAAGTGGGTATGTTTCAACAACCCTCGCCTGCTATAAATGTACCAAATTCTGCCACCCCAGCACCAAGTGCACCCAAGGCTGCAGATAATCTTCTTACCATAAAAAGTCCAATGATCGGAACTTTCTACCGTAAAGCAGCCCCCGGCAAACCTAATTTTGTTGAAGAAGGTGATGAAGTTAAGGTTGGTGGCGTTGTTTGTATCATCGAAGCGATGAAACTATTTAATGAAATAGAAAGTGAAGTTTCAGGAAAAATTGTAAAGGTACTCGTTGAAGATTCAATGCCTGTTGAATTCGACCAACCTTTATTCCTAGTTGAACCTGCTTAGAAATCTCAGGTTGATTTCAATTTCAAATTTTAATTTAATTGCATGACTAAAGATTCGAAGCATAATTTCAATAAGATACTCATAGCCAATAGAGGAGAGATCGCCCTACGTGTTATCAGAACTTGTCGTGAAATGGGTATTAAAACAGTTGCTGTTTATTCTACTGCCGATAAAGATAGTCTTCATGTAAAATTCGCAGATGAAGCTGTTTGTATTGGCAGACCATCTAGCACTGATTCTTATTTAAACATACCACACTTGATGGCAGCAATGGAAATTACCAATGCAGATGCCGTTCACCCTGGCTATGGATTTCTTGCCGAAAATGCTCGCTTTGCAGAAATCTGCAACGAGTCTGGTGTTAAATTTATTGGACCAACTCCTGATCAAATCAGGTCTATGGGCGATAAAATAACAGCAAAGGAAACAATGATAAAGGCTGGTGTTCCTGTTGTGCCTGGCAGCGGTGGTTTGTTGGAAAGCATCCCCGAAGCAAATCTAATTGCGAAAGAAATTGGTTACCCTGTAATACTAAAGGCAACAGCAGGTGGTGGAGGAAAAGGAATGAGGGTAGTTTGGTCTGAAGCGGAAATGGAAAAAGCCTATAATAACGCTAAAGCGGAAGCCCTTGCTTCTTTTAAAAATGATGGCGTTTACATGGAGAAGTTCGTTGAAGAACCTCGACATATCGAAATTCAAGTTGCAGGCGACAGATATGGAACAGTTTGTCACATGAGTGAACGTGATTGTTCAATTCAACGACGTCACCAAAAATTGGTTGAAGAATCCCCTTCTCCATTCATGACCGATGAATTGCGTGAAAGAATGGGCGCTGCTGCTGTAAAAGCTGCTCAGGCTATTAATTATGAAAGCGTAGGTACCATAGAGTTCTTAGTGGATAAAAACAGGAACTTTTATTTCATGGAAATGAATACGCGTATCCAAGTTGAACATTGCGTAACTGAAGAGGTTACCAATTTCGATTTAATAAAAGAACAAATTAAAATCGCTGCTGGTGAACCTATTTCAGGTCGTCATTATCATCCTGAAATGCATGCCATAGAATGCCGAATCAATGCCGAAGATCCTTATAATGATTTCCGACCAAGTCCAGGAAAAATTACCGTACTTCATCAACCTGGTGGTCATGGTATTCGCATTGATTCTCACGTATATGCTGGTTACGTAATCCCTCCGTATTACGATTCCATGATTGCAAAAATCATAGCTGTTGCAAGAACAAGAAAAGAGGCCATTGATACCATGAGCAGGGCTTTGAGCGAATACGTAATTGAAGGTGTTAAGACTACCATTCCTTTTCATCAACAACTGATGAAAAATGAAGATTTTATCAAAGGTAACTTTACGACAAAGTTTCTTGATACTTTTAAAATGAAATAATGTTGTCCTTAATATAATTAAAAAAGCCCCGCCAATGCGGGGCTTTTACTTTATTCAACTTATACAATCGGCATTTTAGCGCAAGAACAAAAGCTCTCTGTATTTTGGTAATTCCCACTCAGAGTCATCAACTAATAATTCAAGTTTGTCAACAGAGTAGCGAATCTCATCAAAGAAAGGCTTCACCTTTTCACAATAAGCAATAGCCTTATCTCTTGAAGAATCTAATAGATTGGCTGCTTTCCTCGCTTCTGTCATTTCAGCTGCTAATACTTGAACTTTATTGATGTGTTCAGAAATTTCATTTAGAACATTGAACTGTGCAGTATATGCCTCAGCACTCAATCCCAAATCTTTCAATCCTTTGATGTTGTTGATCAACACATTCTGATAACGAATAGCTGCTGGAAGAATATGGTTGCCAGAAAGATCTCCGATTACTCGGCCTTCAATCTGAACATATTTGATGTATTTCTCTAGCTCAATTTCGTACCTGGCTTCAAGTTCAGAATGACTTAACACTTTATGTTTTGCAAAAAGGTGTTTTGCTTTTTCTGTTACCAAAGAATCCAATGCAAGTGGGGTTGTATTTACGTTTGGTAATCCACGTCTCGCCGCTTCTTCCTGCCACTCTTCACTATAACCATCACCTTCAAACAAAACTTTCTTAGAAGCTGTGATGTAATTCTTTATCACCTGCATAATAGCAACTTCTTTCTTGTCACCTTTTTCAATCAACCCATCAACTTCTGTTTTGAACGAAGTCAATGTTTCTGCCATGATAGTATTCAAGATGGTCATGTTATAACCACAGTTTGCAGAAGAACCTACTGCACGGAACTCAAACTTGTTTCCTGTAAACGCAAATGGTGAAGTTCTGTTTCTATCTGTATTGTCTAAAAGAAGTTCTGGTATGTTCTTATGGATGTCCAACTTCAACATGACCTCATCTTGTTCGTCAAACTTATCACCAACACGGCTTTCAATTTCATCCAATACTTTTCCTAAGTAACGGCCAATATATGCTGAAATGATTGCTGGAGGAGCTTCATTTGCACCTAAACGGTGGTCGTTTCCTGCAGAAGCAATAGCAGCTCTCAACAAATCAGCATGATCATGAACAGCTTTGATTGTATTCACAAAAAAAGCAAGGAACATCAAATTGGTCTTTGGTGTTTTACCTGGTGCCAAAAGATTCACTCCTGTATCAGTTGCCATGCTCCAGTTGTTGTGCTTACCACTTCCGTTAATTCCAGCAAAAGGTTTTTCATGCAAAAGTACTTTCAACTTGTGACGCTTAGCTACACGTGTCATCACATCCATCAACAATGTATTGTGATCAACAGCTAAGTTTAGCTCTTCAAAAATAGGCGCGCACTCAAACTGAGCAGGTGCTACTTCATTGTGGCGTGTGCGAAGTGGAATTCCCAAACGATATGATTCATATTCAAAATCACGCATGAAATCATAAACCCTTTCTGGAATTGATCCAAAATAATGATCTTCCAATTGTTGTCCCTTTGAAGGGGCATGACCGAATACGGTTCTGCCTGTCATGATTAAGTCTGGTCTAGCATTGGCTAATCCTTCGTCAACTACGAAATATTCTTGCTCCCACCCTAGTGTAGCGGTTACTTTACCTACATTTTTATCAAAATAATGACAAACATCAACGGCTGCCTTGTTTAATGATTCTATTGACTTTAACAAAGGTGCCTTGTAGTCAAGTGATTCTCCTGTGTATGAAACAAAAATGGTTGGTATGCATAGTGTAAGTCCTTGGCCTATGTTCATAATGAACGCTGGCGAGGTAGGATCCCATGCAGTATATCCACGGGCCTCAAAAGTTGCCCTCAATCCACCACTTGGAAACGAAGAAGCGTCTGGTTCTTGTTGTGCTAATGCATTGCCATCAAACTCTTCAATAGCCGAACCATCCGTTTTCAACGTAAAAAATGAATCATGCTTTTCAGCTGAAGTACCTGTTAACGGCTGAAACCAATGTGTATAGTGAGTAACGCCCTTGGTTTGTGCCCAATGCCTCATGCCAGCTGCTATGTAATTGGCTACATTCCTGTCGATTTTTTGGCCTGACTTAATTGAACTGGTTAAGCTTTTGTATGCATCATCGCTCAAATACTCCCTGGCTATTTTGAGCGTAAATACATTTTCACCAAAAATCGCAGTGATCTTTGCCGGACTTTCAACTTTAACTTCTGCCTTAACAGAAGTTAGGTTGTCGATTGCTTTGAAACGAAGTGATGACATAATGTTTTAGTTTAGTAACGCGAAATTCATATAAATTGATGAAATTGTCAATTATTTTGTCATTTAACTTTGAAAAAATGAAAAAAAATGAAAAATAGTACTATTACAATTCCTGATTGTATGAAAAATGCAATTTAAATGACAGATAATTAACATATATAAAAATATTTAATATGTAAAGTGCTCTAATTTTTTCAATTTATTTGTCGCATTCTTAAAATCAATGCTACTGTCGTTTTTGCCTCCTATCTTTTTTAATTACCTTTGAACTTCTTTACAATAATTATGAGTACAACTGTAGAAACTGCAAAGCAACTTGGACTACTTCCAGAAGAATTTGAAAGCATAAAAGTAATATTAGGGCGAAACCCAAACTTCAATGAGCTCGCTGCTTATTCTGTTATGTGGAGTGAACATTGTAGTTATAAAAATTCCATCAGTTGGTTAAAAACGCTTCCAAGAGATGGATCAAAACTGCTTGTAAAGGCTGGAGAAGAAAATGCAGGTCTTGCTGATATTGGTGATGGATATGGTGTTGTTTTTAAAATTGAATCTCATAACCACCCCTCTGCAATTGAACCTTTTCAAGGCGCCGCTACCGGAGTTGGTGGAATCCATCGTGATATCTTTACAATGGGCGCAAGGCCTATTGCTTCATTAAATTCATTGCGTTTCGGGAATATCAACGATGCAAAAACCCAACACTTGGTTAAAGGTGTTGTTGCCGGTATTGGTCATTACGGTAATTGCTTTGGCGTTCCTACCGTTGGTGGTGAAGTCTATTTTGAAAATTGTTACCATACCAATCCGCTTGTCAATGCCATGAGTGTGGGAATTGTTAAAGTGGGACAAACCGTCAGCGCTACAGCTGAAGGTGAGGGTAATCCAGTTTTCATAGTTGGTTCTGCTACTGGAAAAGATGGCATTGGTGGTGCTTCTTTTGCTTCAGCTGATATTACAGCGGAAAGTGCACAAGACCTTCCTTCTGTTCAAGTTGGTGATCCTTTCCAAGAAAAGAAACTTCTT
>CANLED010000043.1 GCA_947489175.1 Chitinophagaceae bacterium
TAACTGGAAATGGCGATTCAGTGCCGGGCAGTCAGGCAGTTCAAGCATCCTTCCTTATCAATCCCAGGGTTCTATTTATAATATGGGTTTATCAAGGTCGACACCTACTTACGCCTTTGGAAATACAGTTGTTGCAGCAGAAGCTCCGGAAACCTTTAGCAATCCGGACCTAAAGTGGGAGATTTCAACCCAATTTAATGCAGGAGTTGAAATTGGGTTCTGGGGAAACAGATTGAATTTTAATGGAGATGTATATGTAAAAAAAATAGCTGATTTGTTGGTAAAAGATTTTCCATTGCCAGGTGTATCAGGTTTTGCTTCTTCGACAAGAAATGGAGGGGATATGAAAAATACAGGATTTGAATTTTCTTTGAGTGGAGATATCATTAAGGGGAAGAAATTTAAACTCTCAAGTAACATTGTTTTTTCAAAATATAAAAATGAAATTATTAAATGGCTGGGACAAGGGTCAATGATAAATGAAAATAAATATACGGGCTATGTAGGCGAAGGATATGCTTACGGAGTATTTTGGGAAGTCCCTCAGTTAGGTATATTTTCAACCCAAGAAGAAATAAATAATTATTCGTTTCGAAACCCCTCTTCGGGGGCATTATCAATGTTGCAGCCTATTGCAAAACCGGGAGATATTAAGTATGCAGATACCAATGGCGATGGGGTTATCAATTTATCCGATCGAACAGTAATTGGATCCCCTCATCCCGATTTTACCATTGGTATGGGCCTTGATTTTACTTATAAAAATTGGACTTTAAACATTTTTGTCAATTCTGTTATTGGTAAGGAGGTGTATAATTCCTCTAATGTGCAGCTAATGAATACATGGTTATTTAACACCAATAAATATGATGAACCATATGGAGAAGCAACATCATTTTCTACCAAGGTGTTAAACAGATGGACACCCCAAAATACAAATACCAATGTGCCAAAACTTGGTTCTACAGCCACGAATGGTTTATCTGCAAATCTCACAAATATTGAAGATGGTAGTTTTATAAGGTTTGAAAATATTGCATTGTCTTATAACTTCCCACGAAAAAATATGAAAGGAATAAAGACCTTTTCCGTATTTGGAAGTGTTCAAAATGCATTCTTGATCACTAAATATAGAGGCACTGATCCAGAAAATAATCAGCCAGAACCGGGCGGTTGGGCAACCAATCAAAGTTCAAGCATTTTGGCATATGATAACTTTGGTTATCCAAGACCCATAGCATACACATTAGGCTTAAACTTAAACTTTTAATGATGAGAAATGCGAAATATTTAGTTGCATTAGTATTTATTTTATGCTCATTATCGGCATGTAAGAAGTATTTAGTTGAAGAAGTATATAGCTCTTCGCAATCGACTAATTTCTACATTAACGAACAACAGGGTATTTCTGCCCTGAATGGCGT
This sequence comes from Chitinophagaceae bacterium, assembly GCA_947489175.1. Taxonomy (GTDB): domain Bacteria; phylum Bacteroidota; class Bacteroidia; order Chitinophagales; family Chitinophagaceae; genus Pollutibacter. Next base: position 1,425 of record CANLED010000043.1, read on the forward strand.
GTATGCCGGATTAAGGGATATCTATTTTACATACGCAAACGACTATACATTTTTTTCAATGTTGGAAGCACCAACAGGCACCGTTTCATTTAGTCCTGGATTCGAGGGAATGAATTATTCAGCTAAAGATTTGGCGGATATAAAAAAAGTATGGGATAGAATGTGGGTTTGTGTAAACAGAGCCAGCATGTTAATTAAATTACTGAAAAAAGAAGATATAAATGAAATATCTTACAAAAGAATTATTGCAGAAACAAAATTTTTAAGAGCACTATGTTACTTCAATCTTGTGAGGATGTGGGGCGACATACCATTGAATGATGGAGTAGAAACCATTGAAGATGCCTATCCTATAAAAGTTCGTCAAAGCCTAGTGTATAAACAAATAATTAAAGATTTGGAAAGTGCTGCTATTGATTTGCCAACCTGGAAACAATATGCTGCATTCGGGAATTCAGGTACTGGTAATTTATTAAATGACTATAAAGGGTATGAACGCGGTCGAGCAACTAAGGGAGCTGCCCAAACGTTATTGGCAAAAGTTTACCTTACTATTGCATCTTCTATTGCATCAAATGCTAATTTATATGATAATGCTTTTGATAAAAATGAAATGTACACAAAATCCAGGGATTTGTGCGCCTCTGTATATTCTGGTGGGCATGACTATGGCTTAACAACCAATTATTTTGATATTTTTAAAGAAGTGAATGAGAATGGTAAAGAAGATATATTTTCTATTAAATTTATTGAAGGCTCTGATTTGAAATTAGGTAATTCTCTTGCTGGTATGACTGCAGTAAAAGGATTAGGTATTTTAACTACAGAAGTTGGTACACTAAAATCTACTTCGGCTTTTTTAAACGAGTTTACAGTTTCTGATAAGCGAAGGGCCGCTACATTTTTTCTTGAATATATAAATAAAAGTAATGTTAGGGTATTGTATCCAACAGGGATAAAAACTTTGACATTCAAAAAATATTGGAGTGATTATCAATTGTCAGCTGATAACACACCTATGCAACCAACAACCCATATCTTTAAAACCACTTCAGCTGATAAAGGTCGGTTTGGAGATGATATACCTATTTTACGCTATTCAGATCTTTTACTAATGTATGCGGAGTCTCTAAATGCACTTGGTGATATGGCCAATGCAAAAGAGAGGGTTGCAGATGTCAGAGAAAGAGCAGGTTTGGGAAGGGTACTTCCTGTTGGGAGCCTATTGGATTTAATTGTTGCAGAAAGAAGGAGAGAACTATGTTTCGAAATTCAACTATGGTTTGATTATCAAAGGTTAAATATCGTTCAGCGCTATAGTCCCACTCTTTCTGCTGTAAAATATAAATATTTCCCTATTCCTATAAGTGATTTGATGACAAACCCTGGATTGCTTCCACAAAATCCGGGTTGGTAAATATTCAATTAAGTTTAATTTTTTTAATCTGTAATCACTATAAATAAAAATATGTGTAGAATAGAGCGATGTAAATATCTATTGTTGTTTTTTGTTTTATTATATCAAAATAATATAATAGCGCAGCGAGTAGCATTGCCCAGCAATGCATACGGAGTTTGGGACCGTGGTGATGGTATTACTGATTATGAGGATCCTAAATTTGATTATATAATGGGGATTGAAGGAGGAGATCAATGGGATAATATTCAACGCCTTTCTCCAAATGATTTTGACTTCTCTAGTATTCAAAGAACCCTGGATAATGCTTTAAAATATAATAAGTTGGTAAAACTCAGTATCGGAGTAGGACCAGATTCTCCTGAATGGTTATATAAGAACGGAGTGCCTTTGGTAAAAGTAAAAGATAATAAGCCTGGCAAGCATGATAAATTTCCAAATTATCCATATTATTTAAACGAAAATTACAAGAAATATTATTTTGAATTAATCAAGCAATTCTCACTTTTTTTACGAAATCAACCGAATGAAAAATTCAAGTGCATAGCCTTTGTACAAGTTAAAACTGGCGCAACTGGTGATGAAGAACCCTTTAAAGGAAAACCAATAGATGAACAATATTCGATTTCACAAAAGGAATGGTTAGACTTTAGGTTAGAAGCGTTCAATGAGTTTAAGAAATATTTTAACGATGTTGCCGACCATAAAATAGCACTTACATTCAACAGAGTGGATCCTGAAAAAAATCCCAAAGAATTCGATTGGATTATGACAAAAATAGATCCAGCCATTGGATTTGGAATAAAAGGCGGTGCATACAATCGAGGGCATCATTTATCGGATGAAAAAAGCTACAAAGAAAAATGGTATAAATATTTAGTGAACCCTAAAGGTTTAAAACTTTTCTCGGCATCTGAAATGGATCAAAGTTGGCAAAAAGGATATTTCATTTTAAATCCTGAAATCGGGTTTTATTGGGCTGTCCTTAGTGGATTGAATGTTGGTTTATCTACAACAAATCTTTCTAAAAGTGCAGTAAAATATGCTGTTGAACACGATGAAATACGACAGATTTACAAAATGTACAATAAATATGCTCAGCAAGTATACCCACAAACTGCACAGTATGCTTATTCTGTTTTTCATGAAGGATTGAATGCAGCAAATACCACCAAATTTCCTGAAGTTACTTTCGGCAAGGCAACTGAGAAAAATAGTGATAGATACGCGAAAATTTGTGCAGCCTATGCATCAAGAGGAGCAAAGATTGATGATGTAAAATCAGTTGCATTAGGACAAGTTGCGCAACGAGATGTTCAAACAGGCTATAATGACGTGGGATGGGATATTCAAGAAGGTAATTATGAAAGGTTTTTGACGCAAATAAAAGCCGATGAAACCTCTATAGGACTATTCAGGGTAAGGGGTAATATAGATGAAAAGTCATCAAAGTATGATCGATTTGCTCGTTCTTTTGAAAATGCTACTGGAAAAAACACGATGTATTTCAAATTCGATGAAGAAATGTTTGTAAATGGGAGCCCTAAAAATTTAAAATTTACCATAACATGGCTTGATAAAAATGCTGGTTCTACTTGGGCTTTGAAGTATAATGATGGCCAAAAGTTAAGAACTGCTATTGTGGTTAAGGGGAAAGGAGATAATAAATGGAAATCAGTAACAGTAGATGTAGCAGATATGCCGTTAAAACATCATGGTGAATTTCAATCTGATTTTGTTTTGGTAAATACTGATAAAATAGATGATATTTTTAACGGTATTGAAGTGGAAATTATAAGAAAATAAATATAATAAAATGAAGCAAATCTTCGTCATTCTCGTTTTCAACATCTTGATACTAAGCGCACACAGTTATGCTCAAAAAACTGATAGACCTAATATCATTTTAATTGCTGTAGATGACTTAAATGATTGGGTGGGTGCTATGGGGGGCAATCCCCAAATGTTAACTCCCAACATGGATAAACTAGCAAAGGAATCTGTTGTGTTCCGGAATACAAGTTGTGCTGGCCCGGTCTGTTGTCCTTCACGTTCAGCCTTGCTTTCAGGTTTTATGCCTTCAAAAACAGGTGCTTATGGGAATAACAATAATATGCTTAATTCTAAACTTGTTCAGGAGAATGCAACGCTCCCAGAGTATTTTTCAAAAAATGGTTATGTAACTATTTCAAAAGGTAAAATATTTCATAAGCATTTAACTGAAAATGGTGTTGACCATGGACAATGGGCATTTGATGAATGGGAATTGGAAAATGGTTCATCTGAAATTATAAAAGAAAAATTGTACTCCCGAAATGAAGGGATAATTAACGGCCAAGTTGTGCCTGATGCTAAGTATAAAGTAGGTGGCGGCACAGAATTCGCCTGGGCACCAACAAAAGCACCCAAAGAAGAAACCAAAGACTACCGAACAGCCACATGGTTTGAGAATAAATTACAACAGGATTATGATAAACCATTTTTTATGGCAGTGGGAATATCCAAACCGCATTTGCCTTGGTTTGTGCCACAAGAATATTTTGATAGATACAATATAGATACCATAAAGCTCCCGGATTACAAACTGGATGACTTAGATGATATTTTGTCAAAAAATAATGAAAAATACGCAAGTCCATCTCTAGATTTTCAGTGGGTACAACAAGACCCCGTACTTTTCAAAAAAGCAATTCAAGCTTATATGGCTTCAGCTTCTTATGCAGATGATTGTGTTGGAGTAGTGTTAGATGCTTTGAAAAAAAGTAAGTATGCTGAAAATACCATTGTCGTATTATTTGGTGATCATGGCTGGCATCTTGGCGAAAAGCTGCGATTCCGAAAAGCAGAGTTGTGGAAGGAATCAACACAGACTACTTTTATTGTTCATGTTCCAGGTATGACTAAGCAACAGCTCTGCTTTAGGAATGTAAACCTGATGGATATTTACCCAACACTTATTGATTTATGTAAACTTCCTAAAAAAGATAATATTGATGGCGAAAGCATCAGCCCTTTACTTGCCAATACTAAATTAAAGTGGCATCCTACCGTTACTACAGATGGCAAAGGTTCGCATTCCGTAATTTCTGAGGAATGGCATTATATTTATCGGGGGAAAAAGGAAATAGTTGAGGAATTATATAATATTAAAAATGACCCGATGGAGTGGGAGAATTTAGCCAATTCAACAAAAAAAGACATTATAAATGTCAAAGAACAACTCCATGCTTTGATTCCAAAAGTTGATGCAGTTCCATTGCCTAGCAATGGAAAGAATAATGCCAATGACAGTGAGGAAGGTGGTAAAGCGGGAAATGTTGATCATACATTAAAAGCAAAAAGACTTTTACAAAAACTCCATTAAATGAATGTTCAAAAATTTGTTCGTATTATAACAACAGGGTTTCTTTTTTGCTTTTTTGCATTTTCAATTCAAGCACAGACACCTTTTCCTGAAAATTGCTGGGGTGTTTATAGCTGGGCTGGATGGAATCCGGAAAAAGTTACAAAACAGAGTCATCCTTTGATAAAGGGGGCTCCATTAATATTAAAATGGTCACAAATAGAACCCAGACCTGGGGTATTTAATTTCGATGAGCAAATTGGTCAAAAACTGAAACTACTTAAGGACAATGATTTCTATACTTTCATCATGATCTGGGTTGCGCCAAATTCTCCAAGATGGTTATACGAAAATGGTGTACCAGAATTGGAAATGACAAAGACATTAAATCCATTAGGAGAACAACGCAACCAGACATTTCCCTATTATTTAGACGAGGATTATATAAAGTACTATCATCGCATGCTTACAGAATTTGGCAAATATGTAAAACAATTGCCAAAAGAATTGCAGTCACGCATTCTTTATATTCAGTCTGCAGAAGGTTCTACCGGTGATGGAGAAGGTTACAAAGGAAAGCCACTAGATCCAAAATATAATATTACAAATGAGCAATGGGGAATTTTTAGAATCAAAGCATGGGATATTCTAAAAAATGCTTTGACAGATAAAAATTCCGGTGCTGGAATGGTAAAGCCGGTACTCGTAAATTATGATTCCAATAATGGCATTCAATATAATTGGTTGTTGGATAATTTTGATGTCATTGGTCTTAAGAACGGTATGTTCAGCCATGGTTATCATATCAGTGAAACAAATTATAGACTCCAAAATTGGCAAAAATTTAAAGAGGAAGTACAAAAAAGAAATAAACAGTTTTTTTCCAGGGGAGAACAGGATGGAGAGTGGGCCGTATATGGTTGGAGTACGAAAAATCCAGCACAGGCTTTTTATTGGTCTTCTCTTTTTGCTACACACTGTGGACTTGATATGTGGAATGTACCTGCAGAAGCGTCTGAAGGGAAACAATTTGAACCAGCTTTGAAGTTTTTCAATAAATATGCAGGACAACATGATCCTGCTACTGCTCAATCAGCTTTTTGTGCCTTCCAAAAAGGGTTGGATGCATCTGATACAATCGCTTTTCCAGTACCCAAATATGGGGAAGCCGCCAAGAATAATATTTCCCGTTACATGAAAATTGCGGAGGATTTTAAAGAATTTGGAGCCATTCAGGGCGACCCAGAAAAAGCCATTGGTGAGGGCATGCTTAATAGGAAGCGTCAGGATTATAATGATGTTGGTTGGGGAATATCCCCGGGGAACTACAGCCGATTTTTAACTCAGATTGATCCTGAATCTACAAGTATTGGTTGGTGGCATAAGGGTCCTCCAGAAAGTGTTTACAGTCAATTTTCACGATCAATCAATACTAGTAATAAAAGGAAAGCCATTTATTTTGATGTTGACGATAATTTTTTAGGCAAATCAAAAAGTATTGAAGTTCGTATTGTTTGGCTTGATGAAGGTGTTGCTGAATGGGCTTTATTTTATGATGCGCTTGATGCTAAAAACAAAAAGGCAATTTCAATAAAGAATACTAATTCAGGCATTTGGAAAGAAAAAACCATTCTTTTAGAAGATCCATTTTTTAATAACAGAGGAGAAAATAACGCTGATATATTTATCCGCACAAATGGTAACGGTTTAGCGATATTTCACTTGATTGAGTTGAACAAAAAGAGTTAACCTTAGAAGTATTTATGACATTGATTTTTATCAGTAATGCATTTATCACGATCGATTAAGTGTGAATTATAAACCCACACTCAGTTAAAAGTATAGATTTTGAAAAATGATAAAATGATGAAATAGGTTCAATCATTTATATCATGGGTAAAGAAATTTAAATTATTTAAATAGAAATTTCAGACAATGAACAGACGATCTACCAAGAAGATAAAATATGTTTTTCTTTTATTTGGTTTATTTCTATCAGTTTCAGTAATCGGGCAAAATAAGCGACCGAATATTTTGGTGATTATGGCTGATGACATTTCAAGAACAAGTATGGGAGTTTATGGAAGTAAGTATATTAAAACTCCAAATTTTGATCGTATTGCTAATGAAGGCGTTTTGTTTACCAATGCGTATGTTTCCAATCCTAAATGTTCACCTTCACGCGCTTGTTTTTTAACGGGTCGTTACTCTTGGCAACTTGAAGAAGCCGCTAATCATATTCCGGTTATGCCGCCTAAATGGAAATTTTATCCAGAATTGCTAGAAAGCAATGGTTATACTATTGGATTTACTGGAAAAGGATGGGGCCCTGGGGTATATTACGGGGAACACAATCCTGCAGGTTGGGAGTATAATAATTTTATTTTAAAGCCCCCTTACAGTGGAATTAGCAACAAAGATTATACTTCCAATTTTGAGCAATACCTCGATAAAAGAGATCAAAATAAGCCATTTTGTTTTTGGTTCGGAACTCACGAAGCGCATCGCAAATACGAAAAGGATTCTTATAAAAAAGCTGGCAAAGAGTTGAGTAAAGTAAGTGTTCAGGATTTTTTACCGGATAATGAATTGGTGCGAGGGGATTTGGCTGATTATGGTGTAGAGGTCGAGTACCATGATATGATGATTGGAAAAGCACTGGAAGCCTTATCTAAGCGGGGCCTGCTGGATAATACCATCATCATCGTAACTTCTGATCAGGGCATGCCATTCCCCCGTGTTAAAGGGCAGATATATGATGAAGATTTTCATGTAGCATTTGCAGTGCGCTGGGGGGATAAGATAAAGCCGGGCAGAACTGTTACGGACTTTATAAATTTCCCAGATGTTGCTCCTACAATAATGGAAGCTGCCGAATTGAAACCTCACAAGCAAATGACTGGGAAAAGCTTTCTCAATCTATTGCTTTCCGAAAAATCTGGAAGAGTTGATAAAAAACGACAATTTTCATTGGTGGGTAAAGAACGCCATGACATGGGACGGGTAGAAGGTGACCAGATTAATGTTGGATATCCTTCAAGGGCAATAAGAACAGATAAATACTTTTACGCTCATAACTATAAACCCGATAGATGGCCAGCAGGTGATCCGGAATACGGATATAATAATACGGATGACTCCCCTACTAAAAACTATGTAACAGGCCTGAAGGAAACAGATCCCGATTATAAGTATTACTCGCTTGCATTTGGAAAACGACCGGCTGATGAACTTTATGATATGGTCATTGATCCCGATTGCATCAATAATTTAGCTACTGATCCTTTGTATTCTTCTATTGTAAAAGATCTTAAATCTACAATGGATAAGGCTTTAACGAATCAAAAAGACCCAAGGGCTTTAGGTATGGGTGACATATTTGATTATTATCCCCAGATAAGGGAAGAAAAAATGAAGAAGATGTACAAAGAAAAATATTATGATATGTACAAAAAATTCTTGGAAAAATTTGGGAAACCTACTGTCCCTATACCGCCTAACTGGGTAGAAAAAGAAGGTGAAAATTAAATATAAAAATATCAAGTAATGAAAGTTTGCAATCTATTTACAGCATTCGCCGGTTTGTTAATTCTTCTGTTTTGTAACAACGCCCAAGGTCAAAAAATTGAAAAAAAGAACAACAAACCCAATATTATTTACATTTTGGCGGATGATATGGGTTATTTTGAACTCGGTTGTTACGGAGGGAAAGTGATTGAAACTCCCAATATCGATAAGTTGGCAAAAGGGGGAATTAAATTTACGAACCATTATAGTGGCTCAAATATTTGTGCTCCCTCCCGTGGGTCTCTGATGACAGGGAAGCACACTGGACATGCGTGGATTAGGGACAACAAACCTCTACCCTTTGAAGGAAATGTACCCATACCAACAAGCGAAGTAACAGTTGCAGAATTGTTTAAAAGCGCAGGTTATAAAACCGGAGCATTTGGGAAATGGGGCTTGGGTTATCCTGGCTCAGAGGGTTCACCAAATAAACAAGGCTTTGATCAGTTTTACGGTTACAATTGTCAACGGCATGCGCATGATTATTTCACACATTATATGCGCAGCAATGATGATTCAGTTACAATTTTTCAGAATATTAAAACTCCTTTTTCGGTTTATAGTGCCAATACGATAAAGGATGAAGCATTGAACTTCATTGACAAAAATAAAAACAATCCCTTTTTCCTATATTTCGCACCAACATTGCCACATGCACCTTATCATCAATCCGACGATTCGGTTTTAGCATATTATGCAAAAAAAACGGGAATAAAGGCAGGTGTGGCAAACTCAGAGGATTTTTCAGTACCAAAATATGCAGCATTAACTTCTCGTCTTGATACTGAGGTAGGAGAAATTATTGCTAAACTAAAAAAGCTTAACCTATTAGATAATACGTTGATTATCTTCTCAAGTGACAATGGAACTGCACTAAATCCTGAAGAGGATAATTATCTTCATACCGGCGGACAATTGCATGGAAGGAAAAGTGAAGTATATGAAGGCGGAATTAAAACTCCTTTAATTGCTTACTGGAAAGATAAAATAAAACCCGGGTCAACATCAACTCATATTTCTGCTTTTTGGGATTTCTTACCTACCTGTGCTGAAATTCTCAATGTAAAAAATCCGGAAAAGATTGATGGCATTTCATTTCTTCCAACATTACTGGGAAAACCAAAGGAGCAAGTTGAGCATGAATATCTCTATTGGGAACGCGACCAGTCAGTTGGTATACGAAAAGGTGATATGAAGGCAGTTATAAAATATGAAAGCGATGTTCAACACCCATCAGTTCAAATTTATAATTTAACAAAAGACCCATTTGAAAAAAATGATCTGTCATCTATAATGCCACAACTCAAAGATGATTTTATCAATATGGCTAAATCAGCCCATATCGAGTCAGAACTGTTTCCGCTAATTAAAAAAAATAAAAAAACTAAATCGAAAGAGTAAACAATGAGAATATTTAATACTTTGTTTCTTCTGTTGTTTACTTTTATTACAACGGGATTTTCACAAAA
>CANLED010000044.1 GCA_947489175.1 Chitinophagaceae bacterium
ACATTTCCTGTAGTGATGATGAAGTTTGCTAGTTTACCTATTTCAAGACTTCCTATCATTTCAGAAACACCCAGTGTTTTTGCTGGTGCGGTGGTCAATGCTTCTAATGCTTTAGTTTCTGATAGTCCATTGTCAATTGCCTTTCTAAGGTTCGCCATGAACGCAGCTGCACTCCTTAGATCTGCTGTAGTTAAGCAAAAATTGATGCCTGCTTTTTCCAATGATCCAGCATTGGTTGGAGCCAACTCCCAATGTTTCATGTCTGTTAGTGACACAAAACGTGCATCATTTGGATCTTCAACATCCATTGCCATCGGATAGTTTACAGGCACAATCAATGTTGCTTTTGTTGCAGCAATTTCCTGTATACGTTGATACTCATTTCCGCTGGTTTTTATAACATATTGTACCCCAAATTCATCTCCTATTCTGTCTGCACGCAAAGCATTCCATTTGTCGTTTGCTTCAAATATTTGTGGAAGATTTTGGCTATTGTTCCAAGCACTGAGTGTAAGGTTCACGCCTTCTTTGTCTGCATTATTTTTATACCATTTTGCATCCAAATAGGTTTGTCTTAACAATGAGATAGATCCCATCATCGAAGATGGATACGATTGTGTTGAAGATCCTTTTACGAATGAGTAATGTGCTGATGCTTTTTCTTTGAGAATCACCAAATTTTCTTTCATAGAAGCCAATGATACCAGCGAACCTGTTCCTCGTGCAATGCCATCTTTTTGATGGGTAAGAACAGCTCCAAAACCAATATCGCGTAAACCTTTTGCTTTGGCATCATCCATTGTAAAGATACCCGCCGCGTTGACATCTGACTTTATGGCCTGATTCCATCCGAATGCTCCTTTTTGGTTTGAAGTAAGTTGCGCAGCACCATATCCTCCGCGTCCCATACCCATGGATTGTTGTGGACCACTTATGCCATAATCTGCATATATATCAATGAATGATGGGTAAATTACTTTACCGCGACAATCAATTACGATGGCATCTGAAGGAATAGCACCTACATTGCCTAATGCAATGATTTTTCCATTTTTTACCAGCATCGTGGCGTCTGTCATGGTTGTCTGCGGATCTTTTACAATGCTAGCATGTGTAAAAGCATACGTTGTTTCTCGCTCATCGCCCACTCCATTCACTGGAAAGGTTGGCTGCGAGAAAACTGTCATCTGGATGCATCCTAATAGGATGGCTAAACAAATTTTTCTCATGTGTTGAAAGTTTCGGTTATTGTGATTCAAGTTAAACAAAAAAAGAATTATACAATGAAAACGAATGAAATCAGTCTTCGTTTTTTAGATGCCTAAATCTTCCAAAGCTTTTTTATATCCCTCAAAATTAAATGAATTATTTTCAGGGCAGCTATTTCTTGACAAATCAAATGCATCTATCAATGAAATGCTTTTTTGCGATTGAACAACAAACAATTTCAATTGATTCAAATGCGTTGCTAAATACTCTTGTTCTGTTTGGCCTGGTGTTGGTATAATGATGGCTCTTTTATTTAGTTTTAGCAAGTCCATGATGGATGAATATCCAGCTCTGCAAACAACTATTTCAGCTTCTTCCATTGCTTTTTCCAATTCAACACTGTCCATGTAGTTTTTAAATTGAATATTTTTTTGTGGAGTCATTTCCTTTGATGCCAAGGGGAGTCCCCTTACAAAAATTATTTTTTCTTGTGTATCGCTTAGTTGTTGCAGTAAAATATTCTCTAGTATTGTCCTTTGAGGCTCTGGCCCTGAAAGTACAATCAGAATTGAACTTCCTTCATTTGAGGAAATATTATTCAACCTAGATAAAAGTCCTATGTATTTGTAGCGATTTGGTTTTTTTATGGGATGTGAAAGCAGTCCTGCTATGTTTATTCTATTGGATGCCTCATCTGGTATCCAGCAGTGCGTAAACTTATTTATTTTACGATAAAGGATGGATTGAATTAAATCGTCTGCTAATTTTCCTGATCCTGTTTGTACCCTAAGCTGATGTGTGATGAAAACGGAGGGTATTTTTTTTGTATGCAACCCATACCTGTTGTCGCTGATCAGCAAATCCCAACTGCGTTTTTTTAATTGGTCCCTCAACCAAAAATGCTCTCGTACGATGGCCCACCAAATTTTGGGAATTTGTTGCAAAATCTTCCTATTAAAAGAGCCTACATTTGTCGGGTATTTTATATTGTAACCTTTTATAAAAATGAATTCAGCCGTTGGGAATTCTTTTTTGAGCATCGTCTGAGTGGCATGATTTCCCGCGATGGTTAAATCGTGCCCATTTTTTTGTAGGTATTGGATGATCGGGATGCAACGGGTTGCATGGCCGAGACCCCAGTCTAGTGGTGCAATTAATATTGACTTTTTATTTTTTATAATTAGGTGAGGTTTTGCTACTTTTTTCTTAATATGTTCATAAATCTCGCCCAAAAACGGCTAATTAATTTATTAAGTTGTAATTTACTTCTCAATTTCCATGAAAAAACTAACCGTTGTATTTTATTTATTTTTTTTAATTCTTACAAGCATTTCTTTGTTTTCTTGTGCATCCATGAAAAAGAGCAGTTGTGGATGCCCAACAAAAAAAGGATTGGTTGGTTATTAATTGTATAATGAATCGTCAAAATAGGGACCTAATTATACTTCGTAAAGATGCATTACCCAATCAACAAACCATTGATCAGGAAGTGGCGTCATTGAATTCCTTGCTTCAGGCAGTGGAATCCTCCCCTCATTTCTGTGATTCTTTTGAATTGATTGATTTAAACAAATTCAAAGTCATCAAAAAAACACACATTCTTTCTTTGGCTGTTAAATCTAACAAGAAGAAGCCTTTTGAGTTTTTGATCAATTGCAATTAGCGTTTACTTTCTTCTCAATTGCCTTGGGTTTAAACCCCAGCCTCATTGAAATCTAAGTTTTCTTGATCTTTTCCTGCGTTAACAATAATTTCCTGCTGTTACTTTTTGAAACAAAAATGCCAGCAATGACCTTCACATTTGTTGAATGTTTGGTCTTTGCTGGCATTTGATGTTTTGCCTACTATTTACCGAATGGGTCTAGTTTCGCTTTGTTTACTTGCTCTTTGTAATCTTTGAACATTCCGTCTCTGAATGCATTGATTTTTTTCACAGCTTCTTCAACCAATCCTGCAGCCCTTGCTACCAATGCCTTTTCCTGTGTTCCAGGTACTATTGGTTTGGAAGCGATAGAAGAATTGGCTTGTTGAAACTCGCTCATCACAGTTACTTGAGGAACCTGGCCATAGCCCTGCTTGGTTTGCGTTTTTCCATTGATGTATTCTCTTAATTTTTTCACTTCATCCTGGATTTTCTTAGTTGTCTTTTTCAACGAATCAGCATCATTTCCTTTGATGTCTTTGATGAAGGTTTCCATTTTCTTGCTGGCCTCATCAGCTTCTGTAAGGATTTCCAAAGCGCTGATAAGTTGGTCTCCACTTTTCTTCAATTCTAAACGGAGATCTTGTTGTGCCATCTTCACATTGTTTCTATTTCCCAACCTTGGATCATCAAGCAACGTAATCATGGTTGAGTCACTGCTGCCTTTGTAAGTTAGCACCACTTTATATGTTCCTGGAAGCGCTTGCTGTCCTCCTGGTTCTGCATCTCCAGATCGACCACCGCCACCTCTTCTGCCACCGCCCATTCCTGGTTGCTTGAAGCCCTTTTGCTCCATGCCCCAAGTGCGTCTGTTAAAGCCAGAATCAGCCGCCCATTTCAAGTTTCTGATTACCTCATTTTTATCATTGAAGATTTTTACAGCAACAGAATCTTTTTTGGATTTTGCACTGGTGTCTGTAGATGCTTTTACGAAGAAGGAAATAGGTGCACCGTCTGCCCTGTTTTCAGCATCCCAAATACCCCAAGTACTCCATTCGTAGCCTGGTGCATTTTTAAACTGTGCTTGAACAACTTGACGTGTTCCGAATACAGTAAATGGTTTGCTGAAAGCCCCTTTCTCAGATGCTAATTTTCTGAGCGGCCTGATATCATCTAATACCCACAAGGCCCTTCCGAAGGTTGCAATCACTAGATCTGCTTCACGTTCTTGAATGGTCATGTCGTAAGTTGAAACACTTGGATACCCATTTTTCCACTGTTGGAACGTTGCTCCATTGTCCAAACTTACCCATAATCCTTGTTCTGTTCCAGCAAATATCAAGTTAGGCTCTGTTGGATCTTGTAACACACAAAGTGCATATCCTACCACTTTTTTCTCATCTACAAGTTTAGTCCATGTCTTTCCAAAATCCGTTGTCCTGAATATATAAGGTTTAAAATCTCCTCTTCTGTAATCATTGGCTACCACAAAAGCTTCGGCAGCATTGTATCTAGAAGCTTGAACTTGTGGAATCCATGCACCGATTGGCATTCCAGGTATCTTTCCCCTGAAATTTGTCCAGGTTTTTCCACCATCTTTGGTCAATTGCACATTACCATCATCAGTTCCTACCCAAATAACATTTTTATCTTTTGATGAGGGTGCTATTGCCATAATAGTGCAATAATTCTCAGCACCCGTGATGTCTATTGAAATACCACCGTTGTTTGTTTGGTCGGTTTTGACACTGTCGTTGGTAGATAAATCTGGAGAAATGATTTCCCAAGAGGCACCTTTGTTGGTGGATTTATGGAGGTACTGACTTCCATAATATATTGTGCTGTTGTTCAATGGATCTTGTGCCATTGCTGCATTCCAGTTGAAACGCAATGTTGTTTTAAGGTCTGGTGGTGTTGGCTTGATGTACCAGCTTTCGCCTGTTTTTACATTGTATTTTCCAACGGATCCGCCCTGACTCATCGCATATACCCATGATGCATCATCTGGGTCCGCCATCACATCAAATCCATCTCCACCCCAAAGGCTTTCCCAATAGTAATTTTTGATGCCTCCACTGGTCCAAGTATAGGCCGGACCATGCCAGCTTCCATTGTCTTGCATTCCTCCCATCACGTGGTAAGGAGTTTCATTGTCTACATTGATGTGATAAAATTGTCCAACCGGCAATTTCTCATCAAACAACCATGTTTTACCTTTATCACGGGTGATGCCTATTCCTCCATCATTTCCATCTATGATGAAATTAGGGTTGGTTGGGTGAATCCAAAATGCATGGTGATCTGGGTGGATTCCATTGTATGGAATTACCACTTCAAAGTTCTTGCCGGCATCTTCGCTCTTGGATATCATTTGGTAAATTAGCCAAAGTCTATTTTCATTTTCAGGATCACACACTATTTCTTGAAAGTAGAAAGGCCTTGTTGATACAAATTCTGGGTTGCTGTTCATGATGGTCCAACTCTGTCCACCATCATCACTTTTATACAAACCATTCTTTGTTGCTTCAACCAATGCATAAACGCGGTTTGGATTGCTCCTAGAAATTGCCAATCCAATTCTTCCATAATTTCCTTCTGGCAATCCCTCTTTAGCACCTAATTTTTTCCAGTTCTTACCTCCGTCGTATGTCATGTATAATCCACTTCCTACACCACCGCTGCTGAGGCTCCAAGGTGTTCTTCTGTGTTGCCACATGGCTGCAAATATCTTATTTGGGTTGCTTGGATCCATGATCATATCAGCTACACCAGATGTATCGTTGGTGAAAAGGATTTTATTCCATGTTTCTCCGCCATCGGTTGTTTTGAAAACACCTCTTTCAGGATGTTCTGCGTATGGGTTGCCAATGGCACCTGCGTAAACTGTATTTGGGTTTGTTGGGTCAACGATGATCCTGTGGATGTTTCTGGTTTTTTCCAAGCCCATGCGCTTCCATGTTTTGCCGGCATCGATGGTTTTATAAATACCTTCTCCCAAGCTCACAGAATTTCTTGGATTTCCTTCGCCTGTCCCAACCCATACTGTCGATGGGTTTGATTGTTGAATGGCGATAGAACCTATGTTTAAAATGGGCTGGTCTTCAAAAACTGGAGTCCAACTTGCCCCTGCATTCAATGTTTTCCAAACACCACCTGATGCTGCACCTATGTAAATTGTATTTGGATCTGCCACAACGGCGTCGATTGTTGTAATACGACCGCTCATTCCTGCTGGACCGATATTCCTTGGTTTCCAATTGCTAAACTGGTCTAATGTATTTTTTTGTGCAAGGCTTGGGGATGCAAAAAATAAGGTTCCCAATCCTAAGCAAGCATACAATACCTTTTGTATTTTCATGTTTGAAATATTTTTTGTAAATTATGGATTAAAATAATCCTTATAAAATTTTGTTTTAGTTTGACAGGCAAAAACAATAAAACAGCCCTGTCTTTGAGAACAAAAATTTGGGGGAGAATTTAAAATCACATAATTTAGTGTTTAAACATCAAATTTTAAAAAAATGAAAAAGCAAGTATTTATGTTTCAGCTGTGCGTAGTGGCACTCTTATTTTCTTCAGGTATTGTTGCTCAAACGAAGTGGAATGTTGACAGAACACATTCTAATGTGAAGTTCAGCGTAGCTCACATGGTTGTTTCAGAAGTTGAAGGTAATTTTAAGATGTTTGAAGGAAGTTTAGTTGCATCAAAAGACAATTTTTCTGATGCAGTAATTAATTTTTCTATTGATGTTGCTTCGGTGAATACCGACAATGAAAGTAGGGACAAGCACCTTCGCAGTGATGATTTTTTCAATGCTGAAAAATTCCCAAAAATCACTTTTGTAGGAAAGTCAATGAAATCATTAGGTGGAAACAAGTACAAGTTGACTGGCGACATGACAATGAGAGATGTTACCAAAACTGTTGACTTTGATGTTACTTATGGTGGTAAAATCCAAACCGATCAAGGTGGTTTCAAATCTGGGTTCAAGGCAAAAACTACCATCGACCGTACTCAGTATGGTGTAAACTTTGGTGGAATGTTGAAGGCAGGTGGACTAGCAGTAGGCAACAATGTTGATATTGTTGTAAATGTTGAGTTGAACCAAGCGAAATAGTTTTTAGTTCTTAGTTTAAAGTTTGGGGTTGCACTATTGAGCCCTAAACTTTAAACTAAAAACCAAAAACTTTAAACTACTTAAGGTTTAAACTTTAAACCAATAACCTTAAACTATCTCAGGTTTAAACTTTAAACCAAAAACTTTAAACTATTTGGTTTTCTCAAAACCTAATATCACCCCATTAATGCAATACCTCAAACCAGTTGGTGGTGGACCGTCTTCAAAAACATGACCCAGGTGTGCTTTACACCTACCGCATTCAACCTCTGTTCTTTTCATTCCTAGGGTATTGTCTGGCAAATAAATGATGCTCGTCTTAGATACAGGCTCAAAGAAACTAGGCCAACCACATCCACTTTCATACTTTGCGTTGCTCTTAAACAGCGTATTTCCACAAGCAGCACAGTAGAAAGTACCTTTCTCATCAAATTTCTCAAACTTGCTTGTCCACGGTCTTTCTGTTCCTTTTTGACGAGCAATGTAAAACTGCTCGGGTGTCAACGCTTTTTTCCAATCATCTTCTTTCATTTCTACTTTTTCTGAACTGTTTCTAGAAAATGCGGGGTTTGTTTTTTCTGATTCGCTCATTTTAGTATTTTCTTTTTTATTTTTTTCTTGTGAAAAGCTACAGTTAATATTAACAAATGCGGCTAGCAAAAAGAAGGTAGTTCTTAAAATCATATCGTGTTATTTTTCAAAACAAATCTAAGTATATTTGAGGCTTGAAAATCAGTAAAAAACTGACATTCACCTTACTTTATACATCTATTAACAAGAATTGTTCATGTTCAACTTAATTTTATTTGGACCTCCAGGCAGTGGAAAAGGAACTCAATCAGAAAAACTTATTTCAACGTATGGCTTCAAACACCTTTCTACAGGTGATTTGCTACGTTCCGAAATCAAGAATCAGACAAAATTAGGTTTGGAAGCGAAGTCGTTTATGGACAATGGCCAGCTTGTTCCTGATGCAGTTGTAATCGGCATGGTGGATGCTGCTATCGGTGCAAATAAGGGTGTAAATGGTTTTTTGTTTGATGGATTTCCGAGGACAAAAGCGCAGGCAATTGCTCTAGACGAGCTGTTGGGAACTCATGATACTTCAATAAATTTGGTATTGGCGCTGGATGTTCCTGAAGATGAGTTAGTTGTAAGGATGATTAAACGTGCCAAGACTTCAGGTAGAAGCGATGATGCTGATGAGAATGTTCAGAAAAACAGGATAGCTGTCTATAAAAATGAAACCCTGGCAGTAGCTGAGCACTATGCAACGTTTGACAAAGTGATAACGTTGAATGGACTTGGAGATATCGATGTGATTTTTGCAAGTTTATGTGCTGAGATAGATGCCAGGGCTTAATTAAGGGTTATAAGTTATCGTATTCATAAATTGGGTCGATGTGGGTCCCAGCAGGCATCTCAAAGATGGGTTTAATCAATCCGTCTTTGAGGCCATATACCCAACCATGAATGTGTGGGGTATTTGAGTTCTTCCAAGCTTTTTGCACTATGGATGTTTTGGCAAGGTTCATCACTTGCTCCTTAACGTTCAACTCAATCATTTTGTCAACTCTTTCGTCTTCATTTTCAATAGAATCTACTTCTTGACGGTTGAATCTATGTACATCCTTGATGTTTCTCAACCATTTATCTATGATCCCAATTGAGTTGTTGGTCATGGCTGCTTTAACACCTCCGCAACCATAGTGTCCGCAAACGATGATGTGTTTTACCTTCAATACTTCAACTGCATATTGTAATACTGATAGCATATTTAAATCAGTGTTTACAACTAAGTTTGCAATATTTCTGTGTACAAAAATTTCACCCGGTTGAGTTCCTGTTATTTCATTAGCAGGAACACGGCTGTCGCTGCATCCTATCCAAAGGTATTCAGGTGTTTGTAATTTTGATAACCTTGTAAAAAAAGTAGGATCATCAGCTACACGTTCAGCGGCCCAGGCTTTGTTCTCTAATAATAATTTTTCGTATGATTTCATTTGAATTAGTTTTTTTAAAGTGAATCTTGCATTTCGTTGAAATCGTTTTTATTAATTTCAACGGTTATATTTTTTAAGTTAGCATGCTCCTTGTAATCATTTATTACATCTACAATGTCTTTATCGATGAAATCTGCCCTCGATGAGTCTATTATGACGTATGAATTAGCTGGAATTGCCTCTAATTTACTTTTGATGATCGGTTTATTTAAAAAGGAAACATCTTTTCTCAGCCTAAGCAGGTAGTTGTTTTTGTCATTAACAACTAAAACACTTGATTTGAAATTACTCTTAATCATAAAAAATAGGGACACAACGCCACCTATTAATATACCTATTAAAAGGTCGCTCAAAAGGATCGCAATTACTGTTACTATGAAAGGAATAAATTGGCCCCATCCTTTGTAATAGAATTCTTTAATCATTGGAATTTTAGCCAATTTATATCCTGTAAAAATGAGGATAGCAGCCAGAGCCGACAAAGGAATTTTATTCAATAAATCAGGGATCAATAAAACAGATGCGAACAAGAGGATACCATGTGTGATAGCTGATATTTTAGAAATTCCTCCAGCGTTTACATTGGCCGAACTGCGTACAATCACAGATGTAACAGGAAGTCCACCCAAAAGTCCTGAAATTATGTTTCCAATGCCTTGGGCTTTCAATTCTCTGTTTGTTGGTGTAACCCTTTTGTAAGGATCGATTTTATCGATTGCTTCAATGCTTAAAAGAGTTTCTAAGCTCGCTACAATCGCCAAAGTAACGGCAACAGTCCACATCGTTGAATTATTCAGCTGTGAAAAATCAGGTTTGCTGAACAGCCCAATAAAGTCACTCATATTTTTAGCAACAGGAAGGTTTACGAGGTGTTCTGCTTGGATTGCCAAAGGTGAATTGTTGACTTTTAAGACTTCATTGACGATTAAGCCAATTGCTACAACAAGCAGGGGGGCAGGGATTTGTTTTACAATGCTGTTTCGTTTGATTTTTTTATTTTCAAATAGAACAAGAATTGCGATAGAAATAATTCCAATGAGTGCCGCTCCAGGGGTTATAAATCCGATTGCTTTAAATATCTCCGAAAAGGTATTTTCATTATCTGCTTGAGAAAAGGTTTCATCTCCTAAGAAGTCTTTGTCGAACCCCACAAGGTGTGGCAGTTGTTTTAGGATGAGAATGATGCCAATTGCAGCAAGCATTCCTTTTATTACTGAGTTTGGCACATAGTCGCCAAGAATACCAGCTTTCAGAAATCCCAGTATCAACTGAATAACTCCAGCGATTACAACTGCTAATAAGAATGTTTCGAATGTTGGCAGTTTTAGAATGGCAGCTGCAACAATGGCTGTTAAGCCAGCTGCTGGTCCACTCACGCTAAGGGGTGAT
This sequence comes from Chitinophagaceae bacterium, assembly GCA_947489175.1. Lineage (GTDB taxonomy): Bacteria > Bacteroidota > Bacteroidia > Chitinophagales > Chitinophagaceae > Pollutibacter. Next base: position 10,362 of record CANLED010000044.1, read on the forward strand.
CCGCTCAAAACTCCAATGACGATGCCTCCAACAACACCTGCTATGATACCGGAAAACAAAGGTACCTTAGATCCTAGCGCAATGCCTAGGCAAAGGGGTAGTGCAACCAGAAAAACCACTAAAGATGCTGGTAAATCTGATTGTAGATTTTTTATGTATTTTTTCATATAAAATTAAGCGGGTTCTGAGGAAACAATAAGTAATTCTACATCAATCAGAATCCGGATAGCGGCGGAGGCGTTGGAATATCATCGAAATTGCGTGAGAAAAAAACAATGTTTAATATAACGTGTATCTTTTTGTTAAGTTGAAAAAACATTAGGCTTTCTAAGTATGATGAACCCAGCCATTCAATTTTTTTTTCTTTAAATTCGTCTTCACCTTTTTCAGTATCCTTTTTTTCAGCAGAAAATTCTTCCAAATCTTCATATAAGTTGTTCGGGGAAACCGCAAGAGATAGCTCCTTGATGGGGAATAGCTGAATTGATATAATCAGCAAGAGCATGTATGTGATAAGTTTTTTTGCCATCAGCCGCAAAAATACAGAGATACTCTCTTTGTTAAGTTAAATGTTTAATAATCTAATTGTAAAATTTTCTAGATGTTTAGTCCACCACAAGTACTAATAACTTGTCCAGTGATATAACTGCTCATATCTGAAGCAAGAAATAGCGTGGTATTGCCAACTTCTTCTGCTGTGCCGAACCTGCCCAATGGGATTTTCGCTAAAAATGCTTTTGATGCTTCTCCTTCCTGTAAATAGTGGGTCATGTCTGTTTCAATAAAACCTGGGGCTATTGCATTCACCCTTACGTTGCGGCTTCCGAGTTCAA
>CANLED010000045.1 GCA_947489175.1 Chitinophagaceae bacterium
AGGAGATTTAAACGATGTTCCTAATTCTTATGCTTATTTTACGTTGAAAGGCAATAAGCATGACGTATTTCTAGAAAAGGGATTTGGCATTGGAGCCACATTTACCAGTGCGGCTTCTTCTATCTTAAGAATCTTGCCAACATTGCGCATTGATTATATTTTTGCAGATACATCGTTAATTGTTAACCAGTATTTGAAAGGTGGCAAAAAAATCTCAGACCATGCTTTCCTGATTTCAGATTTCTCCACTAAAAAGTAATAGCCACTTTGTCCCAAATGGGTAGTGTTCTGCGTTTCAATGTTTATCTTTGCAATTACAAATGCCTATATGTCAACACTAAGTTTTTATAATTCACTGACAAGAAAGAAAGAAGAATTTCAATCAATCACCCCCAATAGGGTTGGAATGTATGTGTGCGGACCTACAGTGAGTGGAGAAAGTCATCTCGGCCATGCAAGGCCGTTCATCACGTTTGATATTGTTTTTAGGTATTTGAAACATTTGGGATATCATGTGAGGTATGTGAGAAACATTACCGACGCCGGTCATTTTGAAGAAGAAGGTCGTGCCAGTGAAGACAAAATTTCAACTAAAGCCATACTTGAGAAATTGGAGCCAATGGAGCTGGTGCAGAAATATACCAACTTGTTTCATTGGGCGATGAAGGAATTCAACAATTTAGAGCCCAGCATTGAACCAACTGCCACCGGACACATTGTTGAGCAAATTGTGATGATACAAAAAATCATGGCTGATGGTTACGCTTATGAAATAAATGGTTCTGTGTATTTTGATGTTGAAAAGTACCACAAAGACTTTAGTGCCAAAGGAATGCAATATGGCATTTTAAGTGGAAGGGTGCTTGAAGACCAATTGGAAACGACTAGAGAACTCGATTCACAAGAAGAGAAACGCAACAAGGTTGATTTTGCCTTGTGGAAAAACGCAGCCCCTGAGCACATCATGCAATGGCAGAGTCCATGGGGAATGGGCTTTCCTGGATGGCATATCGAGTGCTCTGCTATGAGCAACAAATACCTTGGGAAAGAATTTGACATACACGGTGGAGGTATGGACCTTCAGTTTCCACACCACGAATGTGAAATTGCACAGAGTGCTGTTTGCAACCACAAGATTCCAGCTAGATTTTGGTTGCACAACAACATGATAACCATCAACGGTAGAAAGATGGGTAAGAGCTACAACAACGTGATTAAGTTGAGTGAGCTTTTTTCAGGAAAACATGAAATCTTGGATCAAGCATATTCTCCTATGACAGTCAGGTTTTTCATTTTGCAAACACATTACAGAAGCACGCTTGACTTTGGCAATGAATCTTTGCAGGCTTCGGAAAAGGGACTAAGACGGATGTGGGATGCATTCCAGTTGTTGAATAAATTTGAAGTGTCTGAAGCGGGAAATGATGCAGCTGCTGACGCCAATCTAGACAAACATTGTACTGATATTTTGACTGCATTGGATGATCACATGAATGATGATTTGAATACAGCTAAAGTGTTGGCTGGATTATTTGAACTCGTGCCCGTCATCAACTCAATGAAAGATGGCCACATAAAATACAATGCAATTAGTACTGCAACCATGCAGCTCATGAAGGAGAAGTTCAGTGTTTATTTGGTGGATGTTTTTGGACTGAAAGATGAGAAGAAACAAGATGACCAAAAACTTTCAAGTGTGTTGGCTTTGATAGCAGAAATAAGAAAAGATGCACGTGCCAAGAAAGATTTTGCCACTTCAGACAAGATTAGAAATCAGTTGTTGGAAGCAGGTATTCAACTGAAGGATGAAAAAAATGGTGCCGTTAGCTGGGAATTCATTTAGTTTTTATCAACTTAAATTTAAAGCTCATTTAATGAGCATGATTATAAACACATGACTTCAACACCCTATTTTACGCACCTTCAAAAGGATAAAAAATTGGAGAAGGTCCTTTCGGAACAACAACCAATAGTGTTGAAAGAAGAGAAAGATCATGTTGCTTATTTATGTTCCTCCATTATTGGCCAGCAACTGTCTACAAAAGTAGCTGCTGTTATCAGAGATCGTTTTTTCTCATTGATCGATGCAGAAAAAAAACTAGCTGAACAAATTATTGGGCTTGATATAGACGCAATGCTATCAGTAGGACTGTCACAATCAAAAGCGGCTTACATGAAAAACTTGGCGTCATTTTCAATAGAACATGAGAATCAAATTTCATCGCTGAATAACATGTCGGATCAAGAAATTGTAAAGTTTCTTACACAAATCAAAGGCATTGGCGCATGGACCGTGGAGATGTTGTTGATGTTTGCAATGCAAAGAGAAGATGTTTTTCCAGTCGATGACTTAGGCATTCAACAGGCTATGATAAAATTGTATGAAATAGAAGCAAGCAGTAAAAAAGAGCTCAAACTCAAAATGAATCTAATAGCGGATAGTTGGTCGCCTTACAGAACTTATGCAAGTATGCATTTGTGGCGATGGAAAGACAGTTAATAATCTTTTTTTACGTTCAAAATTAATTTGTCTAATTCATCATGTTTATACAACCTGGTGTTCATTTTTTTCAGTGATTGATCTGAAATAGACCAATTCATTGGATAGGAATCGGTTTCCTTTGATCTGTATAAATTTATCTTTTGATAGGTTGTGTCACCTTTATAAATTTCTAAAAGGTTTTTGTACAGCCTCAAATCGTTGATGTTTGTTTGGCTTGCATAAGACCCGATAATTGTTTTTATGGGAGCAGCCAAATCATTAATCAGTGGATGTATTTTTTGGATTTTTATTTCTTCTGAAGGTTGATTGGTGATATGGATTACATGGAATTTTATTTTTTTATAAAAATGATTTGGGTTTAGCTTCAATGAATCATTGATTATTTTTTGGAGCTCCAAAATCATTTCGTGCACAACGCCTGCACCTGAATTGTCGAAATACCCACCGTCAACAAAATACTGATTTTTGATGCCGCCGGCTGGACTGAAATAAGGAAATCTAGCGCCCAATACAACTGAGGTTGCAATAGAAATGTCTTCTCCTTTGTTTAATAATTTTAGTACGTCAATCCTGCCCCCAAAAACTTCTTTGTTGATTTCAATATTGCTAACAACTGCTGGAGATCCATCTTGCATTCTTGTGCAATTGATGCAAATGATTGGCTTTTTTCTCTTAGTAGGATCTTCATTCAGTAGCTCAGAAAAGTTTTTTTGCATGAAAAGACTTATTGAGTTTTCCTTTGGAACAAATTTCATGGCTTGTTCAAGTGCCACAGCCCTATCGCGTAAAATATGCGCTGGCAACAAGGGTAATAAAATGTCTGGTCCCATCAATCGCACCAATGGGAAGCTGAGAAAATCGTTGGAAAGATAATGCTGTACTTCACCTAATAAAGAATCTCTTTTGTTTTGCTGATAAGCAGCATAAAAAGCCATGTTGCCTAAACTTCCACCAGATGCACCTGAAAGGCAAAATAAATTCTCTGTGAATAATCCAGCAGTCTCTTTTTCTAACCTGCTTAGAATGGAAGCCGTCCAATAGGCAGACCTCGATGCACCCCCATCTGCTAAAACGAAGTATATAGGAAATTCAATTCTTGATGTTTCAGCCAATAGTGCGGTTCTTTCTAACATCCAATCTTGAAAATAGGATTTCAATTGTTGTCTTGATTGATAAACCTCTTTTTGGGATTTAGATTTTGACAATTGAACAAGGTGAGGTTCTGTGAAGTAGCCACCGATTACAAGTGCCGTAATGAATAGAAAGTGAAAGTTGATTTTTTGTTTGTTGGAAAATAATGCTAATATGTTTCCTGCACCAAGTAAAATACCAAATGATAGAAAAATAATGGGAAGTGATGTTATGTATCTTGAAAATGACAGTGAGAAAATAGCCGACAAGTAAACAATCAATCCAATAAAAGAAAAGCTGGCAAACAAAAAGAATATATTTTTTTCTGTTTGAACCAGGATTTCTTTTTTAAGTGGATCTTTTTTTCTGGCTTTATCAGTAAAAATCCAAATGATTAAATTTCTATAATTTTCCCTGGCTTTGTTTACTATCAGGTGATCAGGCAATTTGTTTCGAGAGATATTATTCTGACTAATTTTTCGCCTGGTTACAACTACAAATAAGTAACCAATTTGAATGATTGGGAGGATGATGATATATGTCGTTATTGAGTTGATTACAACCATTACAATAACCAGCAATATGTAAACAAGCCAAATTATCTTTCTGTATTTCAGTAGTTTATTTCTGTCGTTTTTGTTTTTTATTTTCTCAAATAGGGGATGTAATATGCTGAATAAAATGATGGATAAGAAAATAATCGTGAGGTGAATAAAGGATGTGTTCTGCTCAAATTTGATTATGCTTAATGCAATGATTATGATGGTAAAACAAAAGAACCCCAAAATCCTGGGCGTTTTGTACAGCTCTTCTTTTGCTTTGTGAAATAAGTTATCGTTGTTGTATGCAATCAACCTAGAAGTGTACCAAGTTATTAACGCCCAGAAAAACAATCCGATTATAAAAAATAAAGCTGTCTGTCTAGATCGTAGCCCAGTGATTAAAATGTCTGTCCCTTGTATGAAATCTGTAAAGAAAACATACCCTATTGCCAAAAATAGGATGCCTGGAAAAAATACCCAGAAAACTTGAAGCAATATTGCTAGCCTCTGAAGAAATTTGTTTATTCTACGGATCACATCATGGATTTGTTATTAAAATTACAAATTTTAATGTCACCTACATTTCAGAAAAAACAATTTGACTTTATTCAGGCTGAAGCTCCTTCCAGAGGATGTCTTTCAGTTTTTGAAGCCCTAACCCTGACACTGATGATATGAAAATATGTGGGATTTTTGTAGGAAGTTCTTTTTCGATGGCCAATTTCAATTCATCGTCTAGCATGTCGCTCTTGCTTATGGCAATGATGAACTTTTTATCCAACAGTTCTGGATCGTATTTTTCAAGTTCGTTAAATAAAATATTGAGCTCTTTTTTATGGTCATTGCTGTCTGCTGGAACTAAAAACAACAGCACCGGATTCCTCTCAATATGCCTAAGAAAACGATGCCCTAAGCCTCGTCCTTCAGCTGCTCCTTCAATAATTCCAGGTAAGTCTGCTATGCAAAATGACCTTCCTTCGCGATATTCAACCATGCCCAATTGTGGCGTTAACGTTGTGAAGGCATAGTCTGCAATTTTTGGCGTTGCTGCCGTAATTGATGAAAGTAAAGTTGATTTGCCTGCATTAGGAAAGCCAACCAACCCCACATCTGCAAGCACTTTAAGCTCTAGTACCTTCCAACCTTCAGATCCATCTTCTCCTGGTTGAGCATATTCTGGCGCTTGGTTTGTTGCAGTTGCAAAATTCTTGTTCCCAAGTCCACCTCTTCCTCCCTTCACCCACACAAATTCTTGCCCGTCTTCAAGAATTTCACCATCCACAGATTCATTTTCTTCATTTCTAGCGATGGTGCCCAATGGAACTTGGATGATAATATCTTTTCCTTCCCTGCCGGTCATGTTGTTCTTGTTGCCATGTTGTCCATCTTCGGCAATAACATTTTTGTAGTACCTAAGGTGTAATAACGTCCACAAATGTTTATTCCCCCTGAGAATAATATGTCCACCCCTGCCTCCATCACCACCATCTGGGCCTGCCATTGCATTAAATTTTGTCCGCATAAAGTGTTTACTACCCGCTCCACCATGTCCACTTTTGCAAAACACCCTGATCTGATCAACAAAATTTGATTTTTCCATAACAAGTGCAAGTTAGTTAATTTAAATGATGACTCATTGCTGTGCTAAGAACTGGTTCAACACTTCATAAATTTTCAATAACTTTGAATCATAACCAGTTAATATGAAAGTTCTTCCTAAAATCTTCAGGTTCTTGCGCAATAAATTTGTGCTTGCCACACTTTTTTTTGTGTTGTGGATTTTATTTTTCGATCACAATAATTTTTTTCTATACAATCAATATAAGTCGGAATTGAATGGACTGACCGAAAACAAGAGATATTACAAGGCGCAAATAGAGAAGACTAAAAAAGAAATAGAGTTAATTAAGACTAGTCCTTTATGGTTAGAAAAAATTGCTAGGGAGAAGTATTTAATGAAGCGGGAAGGGGAGGATATTTTTGTGGTTAAAGAAGAATAATATTTTTTTACGTATCACACAATAAACGCACAATATCTCCGTTTATAGTGCTTATTGCTTGCTTAATTTATTTTGCAAGAAATATCAAACCATCCTTTTATCCTGTTGATGAACATTAAATCCAACTATCCAACTTATTCAGAAATTGTTAAATAGTTGATTATGAACTCATTAATTACAGAATCTATGTTGCGTTACCTTTACAATGAAATGTCTGCCGAAGAGAGCAAGCATTTTTTGTTTTTCTTAGAAAATAATCCATCCTCCATGGAACAATTTGTGTCGATGAAAGAAGGGATGGAATCTTTGTCATCAGTTTCTTATAAGCCCCAAAGAAAAAGTGTAGAAAAGATCATAACCTATGGGTCTATTGATGGGATATCTATGCAATAACACAAAATCGTTGTAACTTTCGCTTCCTACAGATTTGCTATGAAAAGGAAAGAACGTTATGACATCGTTATAGAACATTTTCAAAAAAAGATACCTGAAGCTGAAACAGAATTGTTGTACGACAATCCATTTCAGCTGCTGGTAGCTGTTATACTTTCCGCCCAATGCACGGATAAGCGTGTTAATTTAACAACACCCTCTATATTTCAACATTTTCCTGATCCGGCCAGCATGGCTGACACCGACTTTGATACCCTGTTCCCCCTTATTAGGAGCATTTCTTATCCCAACAATAAAACGAAGCACCTCATTGGTATGGCAAAAATGCTGATGGCAGATTTTAATGGGGAAGTGCCCATGACGGTAGAGGAACTGATTAAGTTGCCTGGTGTTGGCAGAAAAACAGCCAATGTGATTACCTCCGTTATTGATCAACAACCCAATATGGCAGTAGATACCCATGTCTTCAGGGTTTCAGCCAGGCTAGGATTGACGCGGGCTGCAAAGACACCATTGGCAGCAGAAAAGCAATTGATCAAGAACATTCCAACTGAACTAGTACACAAAGCACACCATTGGTTGATTTTGCATGGTAGATACACCTGCCTGGCCAGAAGCCCTAAGTGTACAGAATGTGGATTGACCGGACTGTGTTTGTTTTTTAAGAAGCAACAGTCAATTAAATAACTATACTCCCCTATTTGGTCGACGATTTTTTGCCTTTTCTCATTAATATTCATATCTTGAGTCACAAACCATTTTATGAAATTGATAACCAAGATTCAGCTATCAGCCATGATGTTCATGCAGTTTTTTGTGTGGGGATCTTGGTACGGGCAAATGAGTAAATACATGACGGATACGCTGGGAGCCACTGGTGATCAGGTGGGTAGTGCTTATGCAGCTTTTTCAATTGCAATGATTGTTGCTCCATTTTTTGTGGGTATGTTGGCTGATCGTTTCTTTCAAGCACAAAAGGTATTGGGCGTGTTGAATTTATTGGGGGCTGCGATTCTTTTTTGGATAACCAAAGTAACTGATCCAGATTCTTTTTATTGGGTGATGCTTTTATATTGCTTGACCTTTGCCCCAACCATCGCTTTAACGAGTTCAATCTCCATGAGGTTGATGGCTAATCCTGAAAAAGAGTTCCCTGCCATCAGGGTTTTCGGAACATTGGCTTGGATTGCTGTTGTCAATTTGGTTGGATTTATGGGAGTAGGTGATAAGGTGATGATTTTTCAAATAGGCATGGTATCGGCTGCTTTTCTAGGATTAACAGCCTTTTTGTTACCAGCTATGCCTCCTACTTCAACTGGCAAAACTACTTTCGCCCAAATTATAGGAAAGGATGCATTTGTACTTTTTAAAGATCGCTCTTTCTTGTTGTTTTTCATCTCCTCCATATTAATTTGTATTCCACTTTCATTTTATTATACTTGGGCCAATCCTTCACTGACCGATGCATACAAGATAGCATTCCCTAGTGGAGATCCTACCTCATTTAAGATTGAGAATAAAATGTCGCTCGGACAAGTATCTGAAGTGTTGTTCATGTTGTTGTTGCCACTTGCTTATGGTCGATTTGGCGTAAAGAAAATCCTGATTGTCGGGTTGCTTGCTTGGATGATACGCTTTGCCTTCTTTGGATATGGGAATGCTGGCTCAAGCGAATGGATGCTCTATGCGGCTATTTTATTGCATGGTGTTTGTTACGATTTCTTTTTTGTGAGTGGGATGATATATACCGACAACAAAGCTGGTGATAAGATAAAATCTCAAGCGCAGGGATTGATTAGCCTCGCTACTTATGGATTGGGTATGTTTATTGGATCTATCATCGCTGGAAAGGTAAAAGATATGTACACCGCCAAGAATGATGCCGGAATAGATGTCACCAACTGGTTGGGTGTTTGGACTGTACCAGCTGGCATTGCAGCAGTTATTTTGGTTTTGTTCATGCTTTTTTTCAAAGACCAAAAAGCCAAACAAGCTTAACTTTTAGCTTTCCATCAACACCTAAACAATATCAACACCTAAACAACTAAACACTTTTTATGGTAAGACTAGCTATGCTCGGATCCGGATTCATTGGAAGGTTTTATGCAGATTCCATTCAAGGTCTTAGGAGCAAAGACAAAATAGTTTCAATCTATTCAAGAAGAGAATCACAAGCAAAGAAGTTTGCTGATGATTATGGATGCGATCAGTATACAACAGATATGGAAGCAGCGATTGCTAATCCTAATGTTGATATGGTTTGTATTTCTCTTCCGAATAACTTACACGAAGAGGCCGTGATGCTTTGTTGCAAACACAAAAAAGCTGTCATCACCACCAAGCCTTTAGGAAGAAATGCCATTGAAGCCAAGCGCATGCTTGAGGCTGTTGAAAGGGCAGGTATCTTCAATGGGTATCTCGAAGACCTTGTTTACACTCCCAAATTTATCAAGGCTCATGCAAGTGTACAAAGCGGAGCATTGGGGAGAATCCTCTGGGCAAAATCAAGAGAAACACATCCTGGTCCACATAGTGAATGGTTCTGGGATCTAGAGCAAGCCGGAGGTGGCTGTATCCTCGATTTAGGATGCCATTGCGTAGAGATTACCAGAAGTTACATAGGCAAGGATATCAAGCCTGTTGAAGTGATGTGTTGGTCTGATACACAAGTAAAACCCATCGAAGCAGAAGATCATGCTATTGGCTTGGTGAAATACGAGAATGGGGCTATTGGACAGTTTGAAGTGAGTTGGACCTTTAGGGGTGGATTAGATTTGAGGGATGAGGTCATGGGAACTGAAGGTACCATTTGGGTGAATAGTTTTTTGAGAACAGGATTTGAGATGTTTACAACTGGAAAGGGTGCTGACTATGTTGCCGAAAAAGCAGAATCTAACTCAGGTTGGTTGTTCCCTGTAGGAGACGAATTAAATGAACTTGGGTATAACCACATGTTTTTTGACATGTTCGATGCCTTTGAAAAGGGCACCAAGCCAAGAGAGATATTTTATGATGGATATGTGGTGAACTCCGTTTTGGATGCGGCTTACCGCAGTTCCAAATCGAAAATGTGGGAGCCAGTGCAATTGGACGATTGGCGTGGTCAGGTTGGTTTAACTAAGCCAAGTACATTAGTTGAATATGATGCCGATCATTATCTCATAAAAGAGGAGATGACGCATTATGGCGAGAAAAAATTGATTCTGAAAGAAAAAATTTCTGGTAAAATTGTTGAGAAGGTAATTATTTGAATGAAGAATGAAAAGTGAAGAATGAAACAGCCAGTTATTGGTTGAAGGGGTTGAAATAGTTGAAGCGGTTGAAGGGGTTGAAGAGGATGTAGGGGAAGATCCCTAGAGTGCGAAGCACGAATTGTTTATTTTCTATCATCGTCTTCCGAAGGGGAAGGTAATGAACATTATCATGTATTTATCAATAGCCTGGGGTTTAAACCCTAGGCTATTGAATTTTGAGGGATACCTCAAAATAAAATTTCTTTCAAATGACTTTCAGACAACCCAATATAGGGACTTGGTTGAATTAAGTGCTTTTTCAAGTCAAGTGGCAGGTCATTAAGAGAACTATCATCATCAATAATTATGAACTCTTCTTCAATAGTGTTTAACTTGAACCATTTGAGTAGTTCATCCCTACGACTCAATCTGCAGGTATTTTCAGGCAGGGCTTTTAAATCAGAAATTTCAATTCCACGAAGTTTGAATATATTTTTCCATTCCTGAATGGTGAAATTCGATTTATGCGATGTAGTAAGTATGACAGTATTATTTTCAGAAATTATTCGCCGAAGCGTGTCGCATGCGCCTTGACTGAATGCCGGAAATCCATCATCCAGCAGCTCAGGCCTTTTCCAACTTTTAGCAGGAACCATTACACCATCAATATCCAAAAAAATTAACATAGTAGCCTAAAATTATGGCTTATTTCAGAATTTCCAACAATGATTCGATTGAAATGTCATTGTAAGATGCATCCTCTTGATTGAGTAAGTCGACTTTGATTGTTGAGTCCCAATCATTTTCATCAAAATCTATTTATCAATAGCCTGGGGTTTAAACCCTAGGCTATTGAATTTTGAGCTTCATTTAAAGATATTTCCTAATCTCCTCAATCAACTCACCTTTTGTAATTGGATTTCCCTTGATTTTATTGAATGCTTTTGCGTCAACAAAATAAACATCACGTATGATTTTAATCAGTTGACCATTGTTTATTTCAGGGATTAAGATAGTATCGAAATTGGCGAGCATTGCTCCTAGATTTTTAGGGAAAGGCCTGAGGTAGCGGATATGCGCATGTGAAACCTGATGTCCTTCGTTGATCATGTCTATCACAGCACTCTTAATAGACCCGAATGTGCTTCCCCAACCGAGCACAAGCACTTTACCCTTATCTGCACCGCTGTCAATTTTTTGATCAGGAATATAATTTGCAATCA
>CANLED010000046.1 GCA_947489175.1 Chitinophagaceae bacterium
AAAATTTAGCCGTTTCATTTAACGTAAAATAAGCTTTTAGTCAGGTTTCAGCCAATGTAAAAAACTAGGCAGAACCCTGGCCCAGGTATTTAGATCATGTTTTCCATCTTCCAGTTCTAAATAGGAAATCTGACTACCACCTTGGAAACCAATTTTTTCAAGTTCGCCGATAAGATCAATGGTATCATCAATAGAATCGATGATACCATTGTTGTTTCTATCAGAAACTTCGTCAAGTTTGCCAGCTTGAAAGAAAAATTTTTGTTGAGCTATCGCTTTTTTAGTTCTAACCTTATTGTGCATTATCCTGTGCTGATGCTCAATGTAACCAGCATCAAGAGATGTGGACCGCCACCAGAATGATCCACTAAAGACACCAACAGCTTTGAACTCCTCTGGATGGTCCATCGCCACATCAAATGCCATGAGTCCACCCAACGAAAATCCAAGGAAATATTTTTCTTTGAAGGTGTTTATGGAAGAACTCAATTTTACATGGGGAATCAATTCTGAAAAAAGAAAGTCATGGTAATGAGCAGCCCTATCACCACGCTGCAAATAATCAGGAAATCCAGCCACGCCATATTCTTGTTTTCTGTTGGCTCCGGCATGAATACCAACACAAAAAAGGTTTTGAATATGCTCATGGTGCATAAAATCATGCAGATGCTGTTTGAAATTCATCCGATCAAGATCTTGTCCATCGTTAATCAACAACAAATTGATTTCACTTGCATTATCAAGAAAATCAGCACAATAAATGTCATAAATAACCTCTCGTTCCAATGAATTGGAGTAGAGAGAAGCCGTTTTATGAAAAGTTTGTGGTTTCGTTTATTTGAATTTAGTGTACAAAAGTATATTAAATGTTTGGTTTGGAAGTTTAGGGTTTAGCGTTCAGGGTTGAAATCAATAATTCGGTAATTTCAATCAATTATTTCCATAACTTAGAGACAACCAATAAGCATGATTTCAATGAGTAAAAAAATAGGTATTTTATTCGGGAAAGAGCGCAGTTTCCCTGAGGCATTTATCAATAGAATCAATGAAAAAAACATAAAAGGAATCAGTGCAGAGCCTGTGAAAATTGACAAGGTGATGCAAGGGGAACCATGCGGATATGCTGTTATTGTTGACCGTATTTCCCAGGATGTGCCATTTTACCGTGCTTTTCTTAAAAATGCTGCAATTACGGGCACCGCTGTTGTAAACAATCCATTTTGGTGGAGTGCTGATGAGAAATTTTTCAACAATGCACTAGCTACAAAAATTGGTGTGCCTGTACCCAAAACCGTCATTCTGCCATCACGCGAGTTGCCAGACGACACTACAGATGAATCATTTTCAAACCTAGCGTATCCTTTAGATTGGAAAGGAATATTTGACTATGTGGGCTTTCCTGCTTACATGAAACCCTTTTCAGGCGGTGGATGGAAAAATGTATATCGATTAGAATCTATGGAAGATTTTTTTGAAAAACATGCAGAAACCAAACAGCTGGTGATGCTGCTTCAAGAAGAGATTGTATTTGACCAATATTATCGTTGTTATTGCATAGGCAGAAAGGATGTTAGAATCATGCCCTACGAGCCACGAAACCCGCATCATTTAAGGTATGTTGCTAGTTTTAAACCTTCAGCAAAACTGCTCAAAGAAATGAAGGCTATTGTCCTTAAAATAAATAATTACTTGGGATATGAATTCAATACAGTTGAGCTTGCCATCAGAGATGGGATTCCTTATGCGATTGACTTTTGTAACCCTGCGCCTGATGCAGATTTAAAAAGCGTGGGCGAAGAAAATTTTGAATGGGTGGTAGAAACAGCAGCCAATTATGCCATTCAACTAGCTAAGAAATCAAACAAAGAGATAGATAATTTGAGTTGGGGTGAATACATCACCAGAAGTGCAGGTGAAAAGCCCCTAATATAATTGGAAAACACCACTTATGATAAATTATAACATTTTTACAGTAGGTATAGAAGAAGAGTATATGGTGATAGATCCTGCGTCTAAGGGACTAATCAGCCACGAACAAAAAATAGTCATTGAAGGCCAAAAAATCATCAAAGAAAAAGTAAAGGCTGAAATGCACCAAGCTGTTGTTGAAGTTGGAACAGATGTATGTGCCAGTATTGAAGAAGCGAGGGAAGACATCACCAATTTAAGGAAAACGATCAAAGACATCGCAGGATCTTTGGGGTTCAGCATGGGAGCGGCTGGGACCCACCCTTTCAGTACCTGGCGCCAGCAGTTGATAACAGACCATGTTCGGTATCAAGAAATCGTAAATGAAATGCAGGATGCGGCCCGCTCTAACCTCATTTTTGGTTTGCATGTGCATGTGGGAATGCCCTCAAAAGAGATGGCCATTCATATAGCCAATTCAGCAAGGTATTTTTTGCCACATGTCTTTGCATTGAGCACCAATTCTCCTTTTTGGGAAGGCAGAAAAACAGGATTTAAATCATACAGAACAAAAGTTTTCGACAAATTTCCCAGAACAGGCATTCCGGATTATTTTGACAGTTACAGCGCTTATGAAAATTATGTGAATTTGTTGATTAAAACCAAATGCATCGACAATGCCAAAAAAATCTGGTGGGACCTACGTGTGCATCCATTCTTTGGAACTGTTGAATTCAGGATTTGTGATGTGCCACTTACTGTAGATGAAACGGTAGGTTTTGCAGCACTTTTTCAGTGCATCTGTGCAAAACTGTATAAACTTCGGTCAAAAAACCTAAACTACATGATTTATCCCCGGGCTTTGGTTAATGAAAATAAGTGGCGAGCATCAAGGTATGGGATAGACGACAAATTGATAGATTTTGGTAAAGAACAAGAGGTCAATACACGTGCGTTGATACTAGAGCTGCTTGATTTTATTGATGACGTTGTAGATGAGTTAGGATGCAGGGAAGCATTAAAAAGCATTCATGTCATTTTAGAAAAAGGTACAGGAGCCGACAGGCAGCTAGCAATTTATGAGAAAACAAAAAACTTAACAGAGGTGTCGGCTTACATTGAATCAAACTTTTTGGCATCTTTATAACTGCATAAATTCCATCAAAAACAATATCAACCCAAATATTTTATATTTGCAGGATGTTACTCAACACGGTGAAAACGATTAAAATTGCAATACTCGATTTAAATAATGGTGCTGCTAATGAAGGCATGCGATGCATCAGAGAGATGTTGGCAAACTATGGCAAAACAAACAATGTAAAAATTGTTTCCAGAGAATTTGAGGTTAGAAATAAAGAAGAAATTCCATCAACGGATTACGATATTTTCATTTCATCAGGAGGTCCAGGGAGTCCACTAGAAAGTGAAACATCCAATTGGGAAAATCTTTATTTCAATTGGATAAAATCCATAGAAATGTGGAATAATAATCAAACAAACAGCCAGAAAAAACAGGTTTTTTTTATATGCCACTCCTTTCAATTAGCCTGTCGGTATTTTAAAATTGGTACCGTAACGAAAAGAAAATCTACAGCTTTTGGCGTTTTCCCAATTCACATGCTACACGGGGCAGAGCATGAAAGGATATTTGCCGGATTAAAAGACCCATTCTTTGGCGTTGACAGCCGTGATTTTCAAGTAATTGAGCCCAATGAGGAACACATACAGAAAATTGGGGCAACAGTTCTTTGCATCGAGAAAGAACGGCCTCATGTGCCCTTAGAAAGGGCTATCATGGGTGTTCGGTTCAATGAATACATGATTGGTACACAATTTCACCCAGAAGCAGATTCAATAGGAATGAGCATGTATTTGCAAAGAGAAGATAAAAAACAAACGGTAATAGAAAACCATGGATTTGAAAAATGGAAATCTATGATGGAGCAATTGAATGATCCAGATAAGATTAGCATGACCAACAGCCATATTTTATCAAATTTCATCAGGGAATCGATAAAAGAACTTAATTTCAACTGAGTTATTACAATTTTTTATCATATGATATCTGAAATTAGGAAAGCATTCAATGAAACATTTAAGCAGGAATCTTATGAGGCTTGCTTAAAAGATATTGAACAAGCATATCCTGCCGCCCTCGATTTCAGAATCGCTGAAACGCCGATTTTTATTGATAAAAAGTTCTTAGCACAAATGATGGATGTGTCAAAATTCATCATTGACTTTATCAAAACTGATAATTTCATAGCTTTAACAGACGATGCCATTCCTGTAGAAGAAAAAGTGAAAAATGAAAGTAAATATCCGCACTTCCTTTCTTTAGATTTTGGAATATGCAAAAATGAAAACGGTGATTTATACCCAGGCTTGATAGAAATGCAGGGATTTGCCACACTGTATGGTTTTCAGGTTTTATACCCAGAAATACTGGAAAAACATATTGAAATTCCGGATGGATTTTCTCATTTCTTCAACGGACTAGATAAAGAAGCATATTTAAAAGAATTAGGCCAAGTGATAGTAGGCAATGCTGACCCCAAAGAGGTTATTATATTGGAAATCAAACCCCATAGTCAAAAAACAAGAATTGATTTTTATTGCACAGAAACCTATCTGGGCATCAAAACCATTTGTTTAACTGAAATTCATCAAGATGGAAAAAACCTTTTCTATTTTTTGGATGGCATAAAAACACAAATCAAAAGAATTTACAACCGAATTATTTTTGATGAATTGAATGCGTTGAAAGATGAATTAGGTTCAATTCCAGACCTCACGAGTGAATTGAATGTTGAATGGGTAGGACATCCAAATTGGTTCTACAGAATTTCAAAATACACCTTGCCTTTTTTGAGACACCCATTTATACCAGAAACTTTTTTTCTTAATGAGGTTAAGCAAATACCACAAGACTTAGAAAATTATGTTTTAAAACCCTTGTTTTCATTTGCTGGTCAGGGTGTTATCATTGACTTAAAAAAAGCTGATCTAGAACAGATAGAAAATCCATTCAATTGGATACTTCAAAAAAAGGTGAAGTATGCTGATTGTATTGAAACTCCAGAAGAACCCGCAAAAGCAGAAATAAGGTTGATGTATTCGTGGAAGGATGGTGATGAAGAACCCAAATTATTGACTAATTTAGCACGCGTAAGTAAAGGTAAAATGATAGGCACCCGATACAACAAAGACAAAACATGGGTTGGAGGAACGGTTGCTTATTTTAAATTATAAATATTTATTATGCCGCATTTAGATGAAATTAAAAAGAAATTACTGACAGAAGGAATTAATGGACAGTATGTTCATGGAGAAAAATCAACTTTTGGATACGTTACCATAGACAAAGGCAGTGCACTGCCCGCACACCAGCATCCACATGAGCAAATTACCATGATGATAGAAGGTAATATGGAAATGACCATAGGGGATGATACCTATAATTTACTACCAGGCACCATTCAAGTAATACCATCAAACGTTATGCACTCTGCCATAGCACATACTGATTGTAAACTGATTGACATATTTACGCCAGTGAGGGAGGAATATAGGTTTTAACCCCTATTCCTCACTGTTTTTCAACATACCCAAGAGTTTATAGGCATTTTTAAGCACTACTTGTCCGTTCATCAATTGATCGGCATTAGAAGTAATTTCGATTTTACCATCTTGAACTAATCCTGTGGTAACTTCAATCATTTGAACCTTGTTTTTATTTACTGCAGTAAATACATATTCTTTGTTTCCAAAACGCTGAATCGCTTCTTCAGGCAGTACAAAAGCCTGCTTGTTCAACACAGAAATGGTTGTTTCTACAAACATTCCGGGAAGGAGATTTGCAGGTCTTTGTTTAAAATGACAATGTGCCATAGCAGTTCTATCATCGTCAACATTTCTATTTACGAAGATAATTTCCGCATCGTAATGCTTACTAGGGTCTTGCATAAACTGAACTTTAACTAAGTCTCCCGTATGCACATAAGGCAAATCCTTTTCAAAAAGTGTCAAGGCTACATGGATATCATCAGGATCAATCAATTCAAACATTGTTTCAGCAGGTTGAACATATTTACCTGTATTCACGTGCACTTTCGATACATATCCGTTTATAGTTGATCGAATTGGAACCTGACCACTGATGTTGTTCTCGTTCAGCTGTTGCACATTGATACCAATTAACTTAAGCTTTTCTGAAAGTGATTTAGCATTGATTGATTGAATTTTCATTTCAGATTCCGCTTGCTGCATGAGTTTTGATGTGCCAGCATTTGCATCATACAATGACTTCTGACGCTCGTATTCACCCTTTGTCAAAGCCAATTTTGATTGAGCCAAAAGATAATCTTGCTGGAGTTGAATGATGTTCTGATCTTCCATCACTGCAATAATTTCTCCTTTTGAAATTTTCATTCCTGGTATGAGCTTGGTACTTTTCAAGAATCCTCCCAAAGCAAAATTCACAGAAATGATATTTTGTGGAGGAAGGTCTATTTTCCCTTGAACTTGAATTGTTGAACTGATTTGCTTTTTCTCGGCACTGCCGAAAACCAGCTGCAAATCTTGCAATTGCTCATTTGTTAAGGCAATCGTTTCAGTAGAATCAACAACTTCTGGTTCTTTTTGGTCAACTTTTTTTTCTGAACAACCGATCAATAAAGAAACCAATACAATTGATGAAATTATAATGATGCGCATAATTAATTTTTTTCTGTTAAGTAATAATATTCTGCTTCAGCAAGTGAAAGCTGATAGAAGTTTTCTGACTGAGCAACTTTTATTTGAAGGGATTGATTGATCAACATAAACCATTCTGAAAAAGGGATGTCTCCGCTTTTTAACCTCGCAGATGATTGAGCTAGGATTTCAGATGCAAATTTAATGCCGTCTCCATCATAATAATTTTGTGCATTTAAGAGCTGCTTGTGTTTTACGGATAATTGATTAAACTGCCCGTTTAACTTATCTAGATGCAATTGTTTTTCCATCAGGGCAATTTCTTCATTGATGGTAGAAGCCTTTATTTTAGCACGTGCGGCTCCAGAAAACAAGGGTACGCCAATACCCAGTTGGTATATTCCAAATCTATTTCTTCCTCCATAATATTTCTGAGAAACACCATCGGGTGATTGCCAGCCAATGATAGAGAGGTTGCTATAACCCAAATTAAAATCTGGCATAAGCCTATTCCTTTCTAAAGCAGTCTGGGCCTTTCGTTGATTGATTAGGGATTCAGCAAGTACCAACAAAGGATGTCCTTCTACAGAGGGATGCTTTACTTGAGAAATTGGTGCAGACTTTCCATTTGCTACAACTGGGATAACTTGAGTGTCAATATTTAATATGGTCTTAAACTCAGATTGAATACTACTCCTATCGGCTTTCAGCTGTTCTTCTTGAAGTGTGATTTGTGCAGCTTGAATGCGGATCATATTCAACGTTGATGCATGTATTTCACCTTGTTTTTGTTGCAATTCAGAAATTCTTTTCCATTCCTTAAAGTTCAGCTCAATTTCTTTTAATATCAACTCCTTTCTATCAAGATCCAATAGTTTTGCATACAATTTTCTGATGTGAAAACGAATTTCAGCTCGTTTGCTTAATTTGTCAGCCGCTTGTACTGCTATGGATTTGTCATACAATAACTTCTGCCGTTCATACACTTTAGGAAGCTGAAATGATTGATTAAAGAAAAAACGGGTATCATTTTTGGCACTGTTGATGTTGCCATATTCTAGTCCGAAATTTGTTTTAGGGATTTCTACACTAGACTTCTTTAACTGGTTATAATAGTAAACCTGCTTTTCTGCGATCTTTAAAGTCAAATTATTTCGATCTGCAATCGATAACACTGAATCCAAAGAAATCGTTGAAATGGACTGACTTTGGCTTGTTGTAGACAAAGAAGCTAACATCAAAATCAACATTGCTGCGGGTTTCACAAGAATCGTTTTTCTTTTTTCAACCCATACATACAAAACAGGTAATACAAATAAAGTCAACAAAGTTGCTGATATCAATCCACCTATAACAACCGTTGCCAACGGTCTTTGAACTTCAGCGCCGGAGTTGGTGCTCAATGCCATGGGCAAAAATCCTAAGGATGCAACAGCCGCAGTCATCAATACTGGCCTTAATCTCGAAGATGTACCTGTCAGTACAATGTTCTTAATACTCAATTTCGTTTCTGCCTTTAGCCTGTTAAACTCGCTGATTAACACTATCCCATTTAACACAGCAACTCCAAAAAGAGCGATAAACCCAACACCTGCTGAAATACTGAATGGCAAATCCCTCATCCATAATAAAACAATACCTCCAATGGCAGAAAGCGGAATGGCTGTATATATCAATAACCCATACCTGAGAGAGCCGAATGAGAAATATAATATCAATAAAATCAACAATAAGGCTGCTGGAACAGCAATCATCAAGCGTTGTTTGGCTTCAATCAAGTTTTCAAATTGTCCACCATATTTTACATAATATCCTGGGGGCAGTTTTATGGAAGCCTCAGCCTTTTTTTGAACTTCTTCTACAATAGTTTGAATATCCCTCCCTCTGGCGTTAAACGCGATGGTGATGCGGCGTTTAGCATCCTCGCGTTGTATTTGATTGGGACCTTCTTCAATGGAAATTTCTGCAACTTGGCTCAAAGGAATAGACAGTCCAGCTGCATTGGTTATCATTAAATGTTTGATGTCTTCAATGTCATTCCTATGTTCTTCTTGCAAACGAACAACCAATCCAAATCGACGTTCATTTTCATAAATCTGACCGGCAGATTCGCCTGCAAATGCAGCCCTCAGCAGCCTGTTTATGTCTGTTATATTTAAGCCATAGGCTGCAATAGCAGATTTTTTGTACCTGATTACAATTTGAGGAAGGCCAGTAACCCTTTCTACATAAATATCCTTTGCGCCTTCAACAGTTTGGATAATTCCTGAAAAAGCATCTGCATATTTCACCAAAGTATCCAAATTTTCACCGAATACCTTACATACTACGTCTTGCTTAGCACCGGCAATGAGCTCGTTAAAACGCATCTGAACCGGATATTGAAATCCCCCCGTTAAACCAGGCACTTTTTTTATGGCTACACTCATTTTATTTGCAAGTTCATCATAGGTTTTAGCACTTGTCCATTCTTTTTTGTCTTTCAAATTTACAATGATGTCTGTCATTTCCACTGGCATTGGGTCAGTAGGAATTTCACTTGCGCCTATGCGTGTAACAACTTTTTCTACTTCAGGAAACTTCTGCAATTCATGAACAGCTTGAGTGGTTGCTTCGATGGTTTCGCTCAATGTAGATCCTGTCATCATCCTTGCATCAATCGCAAAATCACCTTCTTCGAGCTCTGGAATAAATTCACCACCCAAGCCCATTGCTATGAATATAGAAATCCCTAGCATTGCTACTGAGGTCAAGATTACTTTTTTTGGATGTGCTAACAATTTAATCAATAACTTTTTGTAGCCATTTTGCCAGCTAGCCATCATCCTATCGGTAAAACCATCATGATTCTTCAATTTTTTACTCAACACAATGCTGGTCATCATGGGAATGTAGGTCAGGGATAGAATAAATGCACCTATCAAGGCAAATGCCACTGTTTGAGCCATAGGTTTGAACATCTTCCCTTCAATGCCGGTCAAACTCAATATCGGTATATAAACAATTAGGATGATGATTTGCCCAAATACAGCAGCACCCATCATTCTTCCTGCAGATTGCTCAACAGCCGTATCCATTTGGGATTGCCTTAACTGCAAACCTTCATGCTTGTTGGTATGAAGTCGATGCAAGACGGCCTCTACAATAATCACTGCGCCATCTACTATGAGTCCAAAATCAAGAGCACCTAAACTCATTAAGTTTCCTGATACGCCAAATAGGTTCATCATTCCAATAGCAAATAACATCGCCAAAGGAATTACTGAAGCCACAATGAATCCAGCCCTTAGGTTTCCCAAGAAAAAAACCAAAATCAGAATAACGATCATGGCACCTTCAAAAAGGTTTGACTCAACAGTAGACAAGGTTCGTTTGACCATTTTGGTTCTGTCTAGAAAAACTTCTACTTCTACCCCTTCAGGCAAAGTCTTTCTAATTTGATCCATTTTTATTGAAATCCCTTTTATGACATCAAATGCATTTTGTCCCTTCAGCATCAGTACAACGGCGCCTGCAACCTCACCTTGGTCTTTGTAGGTAAGCGCGCCGTATCTAACTGGACTTCCAATGCGCACGGTTGAAACATCTCGAACATAAATAGGTGTTCCGGATGCGGAACTTTTAACGAAAATATTTTCAATTTCTTCCAAAGAAGTAGCGAGTCCTTCAGTTCTGATAAACAAAAGAGATGGTCCTTTTTCGATATAAGCAGCTCCAGAATTGCTGTTATTTTTTTCTAGCGCCTCAAAAATAGACTGTAATGTAATCCCAGTGCTTTTCATTTTATCGGGATCCAAAGCAACTTCATATTGCTTTAATTTACCACCAAAACTGCTTACATCTGCAACACCCGGTGTGCCCAACAACTGCCTCCTGATGATCCAATCTTGGATTGTTCTTAACTCAGTTAGGTCATATTTTTTTTCGTACCCTTTTTTTGTGCGTACAACATACTGATATATTTCGCCCAACCCTGTTGTAACAGGCGCTAACTCAGGGGTTCCCGCTTCTTTAGGAATTTCATCTTTCACCAAAGACATTCTTTCCGTTACTTGTTGCCTGCACCAATAAATATCTTTGTCATCATCAAAAACAACAGTAACGACGGAAAGCCCAAACCGTGAAATTGACCTAATTTCTTGAATACCCGGAATATTTGATGACGCTTGTTCTATTGGAAATGTAATCAACCTTTCTACCTCTAATGAAGCCAAGGTGGGTGATACCGTAATGATTTGAACTTGATTTGATGTGATGTCTGGTAGTGCATCAACCGGTAACCTTGTTACTTCTATGGAGCCCCATATAATCCAGGCCATGGTAAAAATTCCTATAACAAGCTTGTTCCTGATGGAA
>CANLED010000047.1 GCA_947489175.1 Chitinophagaceae bacterium
CATTTGAAATAATGCCTTAAACTGAAGAAAAACAATCTTTGGCAACAGGAAAATAGCGTTACTCAACCCTCGTTGATATCCCTTTGTTGTTGAAATGCCAACAAAAGTGAAAACAAAAACTGCTAATGTCAAAAACCAAACCAAAGAAATAAATGGATCAATGAAAAGATTAATCAACATGCATAGAAACCCAATCCCTACTGTTAAAAACAATGGGGGCCTCATTGCGCTGAAACCAAAGAATAATTTATTGAAATTAGTTTTTCTTAACCCCTCTTTAAAAATCAACCAATTATCATTGAAATATTTAAAATAACTATAAATCCATCGAGTCCTTTGCGTCTCAAATGACCTGCTATCATTGGTTTTTTCTTCAAACACAACCGCATCTCTTGCGAATGCAATTTCATCCAATTTCATCATCAAAAATGTTTGCAATCTTTTATCAAACCCACCTAAAGAATCTACGTAATTTATATCCTTGTACAATGCTATCTTAATTGCAATTCCATTGCCTGAAACCGTTGAAGATAAACCCAACATCATTCTAGAAGCTCTCTCTATAAATGTAGTAAACACCCAACCCAAGGTTTCGACCTTAGCCATACTAGTATTCAAACTTTTTGAAATAGTAATGCATTGAACAGCATCATACCCTGACTGAAAATAAGCATTTAACCTTTCAAAATAATTAGGGTGCACCAATGAATCTGAATCAAAAATCACCATCACATCATGTTGCTTATCAAAGCAATCAACTGCGTATTGAATTGATTTAACCTTTGAATTAAGTGGCGTAGTTGGACAAATAATCTTAATCCTGTCATCTGAAATTTTAATTCCAGAAATATCACAATCGTCGGCTATGATATAAACATTAAATTTTTTATAAGTCTGTTTTAGAAATGAATCAATAAATGGTGCTATAAATCTAGTATCTTGATGCACTGTAATAATAGCAGCAAAATCAAAATCCCTATCGTACACCTTTCTGCTTCTCAGGTATTTATTTAAATCTTTTTTTCCAATGATTGTTGAAAAAACAAGCAACATCAATGGAGAAACCAAATAAAGAATAAATATTACTTGAATTATAATAAATAAACCTAATAACAAATTCAAAAAAATTGACATCCTTAATTTAAAATTTTATGTTTCTCATATATTCTTTACCCACCTATCATACCAAAGCATAAACGACAATAAAGTCCATAACTTTTGGTAGTTCACTTTCTTACCTGATAAATAATCATTCCTCAATTGGATAATCGGTTTTGGATCAAACAATCCTGTTTTATTCAGGCTTTCCTCACTCAAATAATACCTCAATTGCGCTTTTAAATCCTCCTTAAACCACACCATCAATGGTGCTAAAAATGGAACCTTAGGTCTATCCATCATTTCCTTTGGTATGTATTTATGGACAACTTGTTTCAATAACCACTTGTTAACTCCATCCCTTATTTTAAATGAAGCAGGCAACTGGGCAGCATACTCTACGATACGATGGTCGACCATTGGCTCTCGTCCTTCTATGCTCACAGACATTGTTGCCCTATCTACCTTAACAAGGTTATTATCTAACAAATATGATTTATAATCAATCGCCAACAACCTATTCACATAATCTTTTGGATCCTTAGAAGCAATACTTGTATCAAAAACAGTAGGATAATGCTCATATTCCTTTCCAAAAAAGGAAGCAGCCTCTTTTTCTGTGATAAACTGACTGATGTATTTCATGGCCTGCACTGGGTCATGACTCTTCCACATCAACCTAATTTTCTCATAACGTGTTGAAAAATTAAATTTAGTATTGAAATATGGAATATAATCTGGGTTGATAAGAGACATGGCGCCGCTGAGCATGGATTGCAAAGGTACTGGCATACTCAACGTAAATCGGCCCGACTGATTAAATTTACTATATCCTCCAAAAATTTCATCCCCGGCATCTGCACTCAGAGCCACTTTTACATCCTTAGCGGCTAGTTTGCTAACCAAGACAGTTGGAACTGTTGAATTATCAGCAAATGGCTCATCATAAATTTCAGGCAAGGACGACAAAACTTCACCAGCCTCTTTTGCAGTCAAATACCACTCTGTATGATCCGTTCCTAAATAATTGGCGATTTTTTTAGCTTCAGGAGCTTCGTTGAATTCATTCTCATGAAATCCAATCGTAAATGTTTTTAACCTTTCCGTTCTGTCAGTTTGCAATATCGACGCAACACTTGAGCTGTCGTAACCACCACTCAAGAAAACCCCTACAGGCACATCAGCTACCATACGGTATTCATAAGCACTTTTGAGCAGCCTATCCGTTTCTTCAATTGCCTCTTGATCGGTAACGTTTAATTTTGGCTTGTTGTAATAATCAAAAACATCCCAATATTTCGTTATTACCTGGTTTTTTGTACCTAAGTCAATACTCAAAATATGTCCAGGCATCAATTTAAATGCATTTTTAAAAATACAGTAAGGAGCCGGCACATAACTATACTGAAGAAACAACGCGAGACTGTTGGTATCAATAACTTTATTGAATTGGTCGTTGGCATAAAATGCTTTCAACTCAGACCCAAATAAAAACAAGTCGTTTTCCCAATAATAGTAAAATGGCTTCACTCCTGCCCTATCCCTGATAAAATGAATTTTATCCTGATTTTTGTCAAGAATGGCAATTGCAAACATCCCTATGAACTTGCTCAACATTTCCAACCCCCAACAATGATACGCTTTCACAATCACTTCAGTATCAGACCACGACTTAAAAGTATACCCTTTTTCTTCAAGTTCTATTTTGATTTCCTTGAAATTATATACTTCGCCATTAAAATCTACAGTGATATGCTCAAAACTCATGGGCTGATGGCCCAATGGAGAAAGGTCCAATATAGACAACCTACGCTGCCCAAAACCTATCAAAGCATTGCTTTGTTCAAAAATTTCATATCCAGCATCATCTGGACCACGATGAACCATTGAGTCCGTCATCAACTTCAATGTTTCCATTGAGGTTTTTTTTTGAAAATCTACAAACCCAGCAATTCCGCACATAGTTTTTAATTAAATGTAATCTTCCGGTTAAAATTCCAATAAATCCCTTTCCAAAATGCACCAAAATGTTCCATTTGTCCCTTTATCAAAAAAACAAATGAATTTTTAGGTATGGTCAAAAAGATAAAGTAAACAATGAAAACAGCAAAACTCAACCTTGGCATGTTACGTTTCATAAAAAAAATGCGATTTTTAGTATGATAGTAAGTTTTAAAAGGGCTCCCTTTGCCCGTTGTCATTGACTCTTTATGGTAAATCAACGAATTGGGTTGATAATATATTTTGTAGCCCTTTCTTTTAATTTGCTCACACCAATCAAACTCCTCATAATAAAAAAAGAATTCCTCTGGCAATCCACCTACTTGATCAATCACCTTTCGTGGCAACATCATACCACCACCATGGGCATAATTGGTCACCTTGATTTCATTGTATTGGCCTTTATCAATTTCCATACAGCCTACCATCCCATTTCTGCCAGTAAACATATTCACTGCTTCATAACCTGCATATTCTATTGTTCCTTTTTTGAAGAAATAATGAAATTTGGGAGAAACAACACCTGCATCAGGGTATTTTTTGAAAATATCAAGTAAACCCTCCAACAAACCAGCTGTAAACTCTGTATCATTATTTACAATAAAAAGGTATTCTCCTGTAGCATGCTTCATACCAACATTGTTTCCACCAGTAAAACCAAGGTTTTCATCATTCCTAATAACTACTACATCTTGCCTGATTTGTTTGAAAGTTTCAGTAGGATTTTCTCTCGAATTATTATCTACAATGATGATCTCCAAGTTGGGATAAACACAAAAATCATTGATAGATTTTAAAAAATCTGACGTGATAGCGGTTGTGTTCCAATTTAAAGTAACTATTGAAACAGAAGGGATGTTAACCATAAATGCTAAATAATTGTTTAAGGCTTAAACAAAAGTAAGAAGAAAATTCATTTACGGAAGATAATATCCTAATTATCAACATTTTGTATTAAAGCTGCAGGAGTCTTAATCATTATTTTAAAATCATTAATTAGATTAGAACGTTGAGCATATACTATGTCTAAATCAACTCGTTCTTCAATTGTCATGTTTGGCTTGCTTTTTTTTGTGATCTGCCACAAGCCTGTAATGCCTGCTGGCGCCATGAAACGTTCAACATAATTGTTGGTTACCATGGCCTCAGCCTCTCTTAAAGGCAAAGGACGATTTCCTACAAGCGACATATCCCCCTTTAAAACGTTTAATAATTGAGGCAATTCATCCAAGCTTGTTTTTCGTAAAAATTTACCCACTCTGGTAACCCTTGGATCATTTTGTATTTTCAAAAAGGCAACACCTTTTTCTCCAGAAGCATATTGATTGAGGTGAGACATTTTTTCAATCAAACTTTCAGCATCCACTACCATCGACCTGAATTTATAAAACTTGAATACCTTATACTTTCTTCCAGCCCTCAATGAATTGTAAAATACCGGTCCTCTTGATTCTAACTTTATGACAATTGCAATCAGCAAGAGAATAGGCAAACACAAAATTAATATGGAGACAGAAACCAAAATGTCCATCATTCTTTTAAAAATATGTCCATCTGCCATAAACTTTGATGCTATTTCAATATGATCAATCCTTGTTAAAAAAGGAGCTGGGGGATAATTCTTTACTTTTTTTAGAAAAGAAATCTTCTTATACAAATCAATTCCAAAAGTATCTAAATCGATAACCTCATCAACAAACCTACTTGATTTTAAAAATGAAAAATCTTCAAGCGTAACATTACGAGAACAATACATCAAAGGAATATTTTTCAACCTAGGAAAGTTTTTTATAAACAACCCGAAATCTTCTAATTCTGGAATGGAAAGAGGGATGTTTACGAGAATGGCATCCGGAATGGTATGATTACCAACCTGAATCATCCTAAAAAGATGTTTGGTATCGGTAAAACTTGACAATAAAGTATTTGGATTAAAATAATTCTCATCTAGGGTTAATACTGAACTCTTAGTACTAATTAGGATGGTACTAAGTTTTTCGTTATTTTGATTTAAATTATTTATTTGAACATTTCTGTCAATAAAACTAAAATCAGCATTCATAAATACGTTTTTTGAGGGTATCTTAGGTTGTTGCAACATTCAAACGATCTGTAAAAAGATTTTTATTTATACTCTTAACCAACATTAATGGATCAAAAGGCTTAACAAAAATATCATTCAGATTTAGTTCAAATAATTTTTGCTTGATAAGTTCACTTTTATTGCTTGTCAATACTATCACTGGCACGTGAAACAATAAACTTGAATTTATATACTCTATAAATTCGAAAGCTTCTGCTTCAAAAGCATCTGTATCTATTATCACCAAATTAACATTCCCTTTAGCTTTCATTTGCTTTAAACCTGTTATCGGATCTGATACTATAGTAACGTAATGATCTTTGGATAAAACAGTTTGCAAAATATAATTGAATGGCTTATTGCCATTAATACTTAATACTGTCGTTTTCATAAATGCGGGTTGGGTGGATTAATAAAGAAATGTTATTAAAAAATAAATTTTAAGGTGAATTAATAAGAAATTTAAGCTGGAATATTAACCACAGATTACTCTTAGGAATATTGGAAGGAATTTCGGAGGAAGGAGGATTTTAATTGAAAAAAAATAATAATTAGTACTTTATTTCAGTAACAAATGTAAAATCTAAATTGTTAAAAACACAAAATAGTTATTAAATAAATATTAACATTACACAATAATATATATTCAAAAAATAATTATATGTAAAAGCTACAATGTCAATCGATTACAACTAACTTAAAACTTCAAAGTCATTAGACTTCGTTCAGTAATTAACATTTATCGAATACCTTTTCTCTTAATTCATGAATTTTTTATAAAAAGAATCATAAAAAATAATTAATTCACCAATTATTCGCAAATATTTACTTAGTAGTTATACGTAGAAAAGCTTAGAAACTAAAGGTCGTTAACTACCAAACGGATAAGATAATTGTCTATTTTCGAAGCTAATTATCAGACCATTTTCAACAATGAAAATAACCAAAACCAACCTCCAAGAAAGTCAACTTAAAAGAACACTTACACCCATCATGCTATGGGGATTAGGAGTTGGATATGTTATTTCTGGAATGTATTTTGGATGGAACTTGGGTTTAGAAAAAGGTGGCACACTCGGGCTTGCTATTTCTACATTGTTCATCATCTTGATGTATGTAACATTTACTTTTAGCTATGCTGAACTTGCCTGCGCCATCCCAAAAGCCGGTGGAGGCTTCGACTATGCCAACCGTGCTTTGGGCAAAGACTGGGCTTTTATTGTAGGCATGGCGCAAAACATTGAATTCATCTTTGCTCCGCCTGCCATCGCTTTTGCCATTGGGGCCTACTTCAACTTGTTTTTCCCCCAAATTCCAATAATTGTCATTGCCATTTTTAGCTATGTGATTTTCACCTTTCTAAACATTCGCGGCGTTAAAGCTGCCGCTATGTTTGAATTGATCATTACAATTCTTGCTGTTGGAGAACTGCTTCTTTTCGCAGGGGTAACAATTCCCCATTTTGAATTGAAAAATTTACAAGCCAATCCACTCCCCAACGGGATCCCTGGCATACTTGCTTCACTCCCCTTTGCCATCTGGTTTTTCCTGGGGATAGAAGGCGTTGCGAATGTTGCAGAAGAAGCCATCAATCCACAAAAAACAATACTGATTGGATTTGGCTCCGCCATTCTTACCTTGGTCGTTCTTTGTATCCTCACCTTTTCAAGCTCTATCGGTGTTGCAGGTTGGGAAGCCATTGTCTATAAAGTTGATGGATCTGCATCTGACTCCCCACTTCCACTAGCACTGGCCAATATTGTAGGAAACAACAACATCTTGTACCATCTTCTAATAACGGTTGGATTGTTCGGATTAGTTGCCTCTTTTCATGGCATCATACTGGCTGCGGGAAGATCAACCTACGAATTCGGAAAAATAAAATTTGCACCCCCTGTCTTGGGCAAAATCAACCAAAAGTTTCAAACACCCGCCAATGCCTTAATTTTTAACATGACCATTGGCATCATCGCTTTGTTCACAGGCAAAACTGCTGAAATCATAACCATATCTGTGTTTGGCGCACTTACTCTGTATGCTATTTCAATGGTTTCAGTTATAAAACTAAGAAGATCTGAACCAACACTCGATAGACCTTTCAAAGTACCTTTCTATCCTTTATTTCCAATCACCGCATTGGTTATCGCTATTGGCGCATTTATTGCCATGACCTTTTTTAACATAATGCTCGCAGTAATTTATATATCAATTATTATATCTTGCTTTATTGCATTTAAAATTCACGAAAAAAGAAAATAGCTTGCACCAAATTTTTTCATTTTCATCCCCCAAACATGACAAAAAAAGAAATCCTTCAATATGTAAATGAACATCCTTCTGGGAAAGTAAAACTCGCTGTTGCAGATATTGATGGTGTGCTCAGAGGGAAATATATTTCAGCAGAAAAATTCAGTTCTGTCATTGAAAAAGGCATGAGCTTTTGTGATGTGATTTTTGGGTGGGATTCCAGTGATGTATTGTATGAGAAAAGTTCTGTAACTGGCTGGCACAGCGGTTTTCCAGACAATCCTGCAGTGCTCGATATAAATACCTTCCGAAAAATTCCATGGGAAAACAACATCCCATTTTTTTTAGGAGAACTGACCGATGCAACAGGTGGACCCTCCCCTGTTTGTCCGCGTCAGCTCCTCAAAAAAACATTGAAAGAAGCAAACGAAATGGGATTGGCTCCAACCTTCGCACAAGAATTTGAATGGTATAATTTTGCAGAAACGCCACAATCAGCAAACGACAAACAATTCAGAAACCTCACGCCGCTTACTCCCGGCATGTTTGGCTATTCAATACTCAGAACCACTTTAGAAAATCCATTTTTTTCTGACTTATTTGATTTGCTAAAAAAATTCAATATCCCAATCGAAGGACTGCATACAGAAACAGGTCCAGGCACCTTCGAAGCTGCCATCAGTCACGCAGGGATTTTAGAATCTGCAGACCGTGCCATTCTTTTCAAAACCGCTGTAAAAGAAATTGCTTACAAACACGGGATTATGGCAACCTTCATGGCTAAAATCAATGAAAACCTGCCAGGATGTGGTGGACATGTACACCAAAGTCTTTGGGATTTGGAGCAAAAGAAAAACCTGTTTTACGACGAAAGCGACAAAATAAAGCTGAGCGAAACAGCAAAAAGTTACATTGCTGGTCAACTTCATTGCTTGCCATATATACTGCCCATGTTTGCACCCACCATCAACAGCTACAAGCGTTTGGTAGAAGGAGCTTGGGCACCGACTACATTGACATGGGGATTAGACAATAGAACCGTGGCACTCAGGGTATTGGCAGGAAGCCCATCAGCCACAAGAGTTGAAACCCGCGTTATCGGATCGGATGTAAATCCTTACTTAGCGATGTCGGCCTGCCTTGCAGCTGGTTTATACGGCATCAAAAACAAACTGGAACTTCAACAACCCGCAACAGTCGGCAACGGCTACCGCGACTATTCCAATGGATCCATTCCGACCACATTGAGCGAAGCAACAAACAAAATGAAAGAATCTCCTATTGCAAAGGAAATTTTGGGCGATATTTTTGTGGATCATTTTTGCATGACCAGAGAATGGGAATGGAAGCAACATTTGAAATCTGTTACAGACTGGGAAATGAAAAGATATTTCGAAATAATATAAACAAAAAAAATTACAAGATGAGATTTGACAAAGTATATCAGTATAACTTCCCCACAACCATTCGTTTTGGAGCAGATTCAGTAAAAGAACTTGGAGATTACCTCAAAACAAACAACTTAGCTCGTCCATTGATCGTAACAGATCCAATAGTAGCGCAACTTGAGTTCTTCAAAAACATTTTACATGACCTAAACAAGAAAGGAATTTCTGTAGAAGTATTTTCAGACATCCACAAAAATCCAGTAAAATCAGACGTTTACAAGGGTGGAGATGCATACGATCAATCAAACAGGGATTCAATCATTGGCATCGGCGGCGGTGCTGCATTGGATGTTGCCAGGGCCATTCTGCTCAGGATAAACCACAGGGAAGATCTTTTCAAATACGACGATTTAATAGGGGGAGATGTTTATGTTACGAATGATGTGCCTCATTTTATCACCATCCCTACCACCGCTGGAACAGGCAGTGAAGTGGGAAGAAGCGCCATCATAGCTGACGATGAAACCCATCAAAAGAAAATACTTTTCTCGCCTAAATTACTGGCAAAAATAGTTTTTGCAGACCCAATGCTCACCATGGAGCTACCCGCTGCAGTTACAGCAGCAACAGGCATGGATGCACTAACACACAACATGGAAGCATACATCGCCAAAATGCCCCACCCCATGTGCGAAGGCATTGCACTTGAGGGCATTTCATTGATTCATCAATCTATTGAAAGAGCCGTTAACAAACCTGACCTCGAATCCAGAAGCAACATGCTCATAGCATCTCTGATGGGTGCTGTTGCTTTCCAAAAAGGCTTGGGCGTAGTTCACTCTCTTGCTCATCCCCTTTCCTCCTTGCTGGATACACACCATGGACTTGCCAATGCTGTCAACCTTCCATACGGAATGGAATTCAACATTGAAGGTTCTGAAGACAAGTTCAAAAGAATGGCAAAAACACTCGACTTGAAAGATGAAAATGGGCTGGGTGTTATAAACTATCTTTTTGAACTCAATTCAAAAGTTGGCATCCCTCACAAACTTTCTGCCATCGGCGTAAAACAAGAGCACATTGAAACCCTTGCTGATCTTGCCTTAGCCGACTTTGCCCATCCAAACAATCCGAAACCAGTGAGCAGAGAAAATTTCAGGGACTTGTATCAAAAAGCATTGTAAAAAATGAAAGATAAAAAAAAGATAGGCGTAAGCTTTACCAAAACCAATTTCACAAACTATGTAAATTGGTTCAATTCACATGACTTATCAGATGATTTGGAAATCGTAGAACTTTCTTTTATAGAAAATAATATTGATGAAATTTATCAATGCGATGGGTTTGTTTTAACTGGTGGAGTTGATGTGCATCCGTCGTATTATGGAGGACCCGAAATTTATACAAATTGTCCTGCTGAATTTCAGAAAGACAGGGATCAATTTGAAGAAAAAATCTACCGATACGCACTACAAAATCAAGTCCCTTTGCTGGCTATTTGCAGGGGACTTCAACTGGTGAATGTATTGGAAGGTGGAAAATTAATTCAAGATCTTGGAACAGTAGAAAACAACAAACACAAAAAAGAATCAGCAGATAAAATACACGAGATTGAAATCATGCATGGCTCTTTGATGCATCATGTTACAGCAACAACATCGGGGATGGTAAACAGTGCACATCATCAATGCATAGATCCAAATCACCTTGGTGAAAATTTAATGGTATCTGCCAAAGACAGCCATGGCACTGTGATTGAAGCCATTGAATTCAAAGACAAAACGAACAAAGCATTTATGTTGTGTGTTCAATACCATCCAGAAAGAATGGAAAAAAAAGAGCAGAATCCACTTTCTCAAAAAATAAAAGAAAATTTTTTAACCGCCGTTAGAAACAACTAAATGAAACAATTAGAAATCATCAATCCTGCCACCGAAAACATCATCACAACATTAACACAAGATGATGCAAGTTCTCTTTCAAACAAATTGCAACTGCTCAAAACTGGTCAAAAGGATTGGAAAAATATTTCGTTGACAGACAGAATAAACATCATCAAAAAATTTGCTGAATTGCTGTTACAA
>CANLED010000048.1 GCA_947489175.1 Chitinophagaceae bacterium
TTTTTACGCTGATGTCTTTTGATGGCATACCCCTTAATCCTGGAATTTTGATAAAGGCGTTATTTTGTGCTTCATCGGCCAAGGCGCTGCCAAACTGTATTTTCATTTGTTCAGCTTGTGTTCTCATCACACCCAAGCCCAACTTGATATCTGTTGTGATATTTTCTCCACCAAAAGGAATTACAGCTGTATGTTTAAGAATTCCTTCATAAAATACGGCAAGGTCTGTGGTTCCGCCACCGATGTCTAAAATAGCAATTCCTGCTTCTACATCTTCTTCGCTCATAACCGCAGCAGAAGATGCGAGTGGTTGCAATACAAGGTCTTTTACCTTTAGTCCGGTTTTTTCTACACTTCTATTGATGTTTCTGATTGCATTTCTATCTCCAGTGATAATGTGAAAATTAGCCCCAATTTTAACGCCTGTATATCCTATAGGATCAGCGATATTTTGAAAATTATCAACAGTAAATTCTTGTGGAATAACGTCTATTATTTGATCACCTGCTGGAATATATGTTTTGTATTGATCTGCTACCAATTGATCTATTTCTGATTGTTTGATTTCATCATCCGTAGATCGCCTTACGATATCACCGCGTGTTTGAAGGCTCTTGATATGATGGCCTGCAATACCAACATATACTTCATTGATTTCCAATGCAGGATTTGATTGATAACAATTCTTGAGGGCTGTTTCGATAGCACGGATTGTTTGATCGATGTTTAAAACCATGCCATGTTGAACGCCACTGCTGTTAGCCAATCCGAACCCCAGTATTTCAAGTTTTCCAAATTCATTTTTCCTACCTGCTATAGCGGCGATCTTTGTGGTTCCAATATCAAGGCCTACAATAATTGGCTGCTCATTACTCATAACGTTATCTTTATTTGGTTTAACATCAAATGTTGGTAAAATTTTATGGTTGGTATTTTCCATGTCTATTTGTTTTTATTTTTTTGTGCGGGCATCAATGCCTTTGGTTTAGTATCCGTTAAAGATTTATTGGAGTTTTTATTTTTTTCTTTTTTAACAGGAACCTCTTTAACAGGTGGTGATTTAACCATAATTTCTGAATCTAATTTAATTTTTTCATTTCCTACAACACCTAGACTGTCTAATGCATATCTCACTGAATTGTTTCTGACACCTATAATTTGATTCTTAAACTGAAGATCAATTTTGCTGTATTTGTTCCAAGCATTTTCGGTATTGATGTATTGATAAAAAGTTTTCAACTTAGTGAAAATACTACTCCAATCACTTCTGTCGCCTAACATGACAACATGATTTCCAACTTGAGGTGTTACCTCGAAACTATTGTCGACATTGATATTCACCGCTTCTATCTGCGCCATCCAAAAAGGATCTGATAAGATAAAAGAAGACAATGATGCCACTCGAGCCAAAACTATTGAGTCGTTTTTAGATACAGTCGTAGTATTAAAATAAAAATTTGTAAACACGGGCAATGATATAATGTCATTGCTTTTTAAGGGAAGAATAAAAAATTCTTCATCCATAAAATATGAGTTCCCTGCTGGTGTAAATACCCGCGCAATTGGTTGACGTTGCTCAACATCTATATGCATTTTTTGCTTTTGATCAAAATATAGATCTGCAGAAAGTATCCAAGGATTTTTTTCCAATTGCTTTTCTAGTTTGTATAAATCAAAGTCGGCTGCAATTTGATTTTTTGGAAATTTATTTTTCTCTCCAGGCCACAATGCAGCAAAAATTTCCTGTTCACTAACCATGCGATAATCTTTCTTGTCAATAAAAGTAATAAGTACTTCTTTACAGGTTGTAGCTCTCTCTTTTTTGATTGCACTTACCAAAAGGGTTACAATACCAGTGCCAATCATCAACCAGACAACTGTTCCGAGAATGTTCAATATTTTTCTTTTATCGATCCTCATGCTAAAGTCATTTTTTCTTTTATTACTTGAACCAACTTATCTATGTCTCCTGCACCTGCCGTTACTAGAAGTCTTGGCTTAGATTCAATCAATTGATTTATCACATCTTCTTTATGGATGAGTTGAACATTTTTTGTCATAAGCTTGGCAATCACCTCGCTAGAAATCCCCTCAATCGGCAATTCACGAGCAGGATAAATTGGCAACAACAAAATTTCATCAGCCAAATCAAGACTTTCTGCAAACGCGAGAGAGAAGTCGCGGGTTCTTGAAAACAAATGTGGTTGAAATACAATGGTTATTGGTTGATCAGGATACAAGGCTCTAACACCAGTAATCAGGGCCCTTAGCTCTTCAGGATGATGGGCATAATCATCAATATAAACATGGCTGTCTGACTTCACTATAAATTCAAAACGTCTTTTTACGCCTTGAAAAGCATCTAATGCCAATTTTATTTTTTCATTGTCAATTTCCAAGTATTTGGCAATGGCTATTGCCACAAGGCTGTTCTCAACATTGTGCATGCCTCCCATGTTCAACCTCAGGCCATTTAAAGTCCATCCGCTTCCTTGAACATCAAAGCAATAAGAGCCGTTAACAATTTCCAAATCGGTGCAAGAAACAGTAGCTTCTTGATTTTGCAATTGATAGGTAATGTGGTGCGTAGCATTTAAATCGTTTTCACGCTTGAGTCCCTTTTTAGTAATCAACAAACCACCATCCTTTAAATTTCCAGCGAATTCAATAAACGATTTCTCCATTTCCGCTGCAGTGCCATAGATATCCAAATGATCTGCATCCATAGATGAAATGGCGATAACATTGGGATGCAACTTGAGAAAGCTCCGATCGTATTCATCAGCTTCAATTACACAAACCGGACGAGCATTGCTCCAGAAATTGGTGTCATAATTAGTGGCGATACCTCCCAGAAATGCGTTGCAACCATAACCTGTATGCCTTAAGATGTGCGCCACCATGGTACTGATGGTTGTTTTGCCATGCGTACCGGCAATGCAAATATTAAACGTATCACGAGAAACAAGTTGCAATAAATCGCTTCTCTTTATGAGGTTCAGTCCACTTTCCTTGCAGTGTATGTATAATTTATTGTCAACAGGAATGGCTGGTGTATAAACAACAACATCAAATGCTGATGGGAACATGGATACGTCATCGGTAAAAGTAACAGCCATGCCTTCTTGAACCAATGTTGAGGTAAGGGCGGTTGGACTTTTATCATACCCAGAAACTTCTACGCCACGGGCATGGAAGAAGCGAGCAAGTGCACTCATGCCAATGCCTCCAATGCCAATGAAATAGGCCTTCTTGATATCTTCTATGTTCAGTATCCTACCCATTTTTATGTTCAATTGTTTCGATTATTTTTTTTGCAATAAGCATATCGGCATCAGGCACAAACAATTTACCAGCAGCTTCACCAAAAGCATTTAGTTTGTTGGAATCAGCAATTAGGTTGATAATTTCATCCGTCAATTTGGTATCTGCATTTGCATCAGAAACCATCAATGCAGCACCATTATTTACAAGCACAGAAGCATTTACTGTTTGGTGATTTTCTGCAGCATGCGGGTATGGAACCAAAACAGAAGGCTTTTTCATGGCGCAAATTTCAGCAAGAGCAATGGCCCCAGCTCTTGATACAACAAGGTCTGCAGCGGTATAGGCATAATTCATTTTAGCAATGAATTCGGAAACACATAATTCTTTTCTCCCCTTAACTTCTGCTGCAACTATGCTTAAATTCCCTTTTCCCGTTTGCCAAATAACTTGTAAACCTGCTGAGAGAAGTTTTTGAATGTTGTTAGCAATGGCTGAATTGATACTTCTGGCCCCCAAACTTCCACCAACAACCAAAACGGTAGGTTTGCCTATTTTCATACCAAAGAATTCCATGGCTTCTTCTTTCAAAACAGTAGAATGGGCAATTTCGGAACGAACAGGATTTCCTGAAATAAACAATTTATTGACTGGGAAAAATTTGTGCATGTTATCTGTGGCAACCATTATCAAATCTGCTTTTTTAGCAAGCATGATATTGGATTTTCCAGCAAAAGAATTTGACTCATGAATGAATGTTGAAACACCTTTGCTTTGTGCATATTTTAGTACTGGAAAACTTGAGTATCCGCCTACACCAAAAACAGCATCGGGCCTATATTCTTTGAAAATCTTTTTTACTGCAATGAAACTGCTGATCAATTTGAATGGAAGACTCCAATTAACC
Organism: Chitinophagaceae bacterium; assembly: GCA_947489175.1. Lineage (GTDB taxonomy): Bacteria > Bacteroidota > Bacteroidia > Chitinophagales > Chitinophagaceae > Pollutibacter. The sequence continues at coordinate 4,172 of CANLED010000048.1, forward strand.
CATAGCTTGCTCCTGTTGAAACCCGCTATATCAAGACCTTTGATTTCAAAGCCAGCTTCTGGAATTTTTTCCATCTCCATTTTTCCCTTAGCGCCAACAAAAAGGATTTTAATGGAAGGGTTGATTTTACGCAAAGCATTGGCAACAGATATTGCTGGGAAGATATGTCCCCCAGTGCCCCCACCTGCTATTATAATGCTGTTTAATTTCATGAATTTACAACTTCATTAGGTTTAAGATTGGCTGCTTCACCTTCAATAGATTCTACATTCCTAGCAACGCTTAAAATAATTCCGATTGAAACGCAGGTAAAAAAGAACGAGCTTCCTCCCATTGATATTAGTGGCAATGTAACACCTGTAACAGGCAGTAGATTGACATTAACAGCCATGTTTGTTAATGCTTGTATCACCAAGGTAAAACTCAAGGCGAGTGATAAAAAAGCACCAAAAGCGTAAGGACATTTTTTCATGATGCGAATACATCGAAATAAAAAGAACAAGTAAATAAACAAGACAGTACAACCACCCAATAGTCCATACTCCTCTATGATGATGGCATAAATAAAATCAGAATAAGGGTGAGGAAGGAAATTTCTTGCTTGACTATTTCCAGGTCCTAAGCCTGTCCAGCCGCCTTTTGCAATCGCTATCTTAGCTTGTTGAACTTGATAGGAAGATTCTGCTTTATCTGCATACATGAAACTTTGTATACGGTTAACCCATGTTTCAACCCTTCCTTTAGTTAGGAAGTTTGGAAGCGGCTCCGACTTACCTTCGACTTCGTTATAATATGACTTTGCAATTCCGATGAGAATGAGAACAGGAATTGCGGCCATCAACAGAACCAGCCCTATATGCTTTAGGCTAACTCTTCCAATAAACAATAAAATTAAACTGGTTGCACCTGTTAGCAAGGCAGTTGAGAGATTTTCTGGTGCAATCAAAATACATATTAATGCAACAGGCCAAATGAGTTGAAGAAATCCGTTTTTAAAGTCTTTAATGGTATCCTTGTGTTTACTCAATTTTCTGCTGAGGTACATAAACAAAGCGAGTTTCGCAAGATCAGAGGTCTGAAAAGTTAAGTTGATAATAGGGAGTTTGATCCATCTATTTGCATCATTTATATTGGTTCCAAAAAACAAAGTATATATTAACAATGGAACTGAAATGATGAAAAGAATTTTTGCAATATTTGAATACACTGAATATTTAATGATGTGTGCGCAATAAATGATCCCTGCACCAAACACTACAAATAGAATTTGTTTCAACAAATAAGATTCAGGACTCCTAGACAACTTATAAGCAAGAGTGCCCGTACTGCTGTACACAACCAATAAACTCATCATGGTAAGGATTACAACAATAGCCCAAATACTCCTATCGCCTTGAATGTGTCGGAGTATTGACCTTGGTGAAAATTCTTTTATATGTAATTTTTCGTCTTGCATTATTTTTTCTTAAAGTGCGTTTACTGCTTCTTTAAATTGATTACCCCTGTCTTCATAATTTTTGAAAAGGTCGAAGCTGGCACAAGCCGGACTCAACAAAACAACATCACCCTTTTTCGAAAGCTTGTAGGCAGTATTTACAGCTTCTTCGGCACTGGTAACGTCAATTATTTCAGCAACAACATTTCCAAAGGCTTCGTGTATTTTTTCATTGTGGAGGCCCATGCAGATTATACGTTGAACCTTTTCTTCAACCAAACCCTTCAACAATTCATAATCATTCCCTTTATCAACCCCACCGAGGATCAAAGTAACTGGCCTATCTATATTTTCTAATGCATACCAAGTGCTGTTTACATTTGTTGCTTTAGAATCGTTGATAAAAAGTATGCCACGTACAGTAGCGACACTCTCTAAGCGGTGTTCAATTCCTTCAAAAGATGAAACGGAATCTCTAATTTTTTCTTTTCTAATTCCCAACAGAGTAGTGGTTAGTGAAGCCGCCATTGTATTGTATTGATTATGCTTTCCTTTGAGAGCAAAATCATATATGCTCATTGAAAGTCCTTCTCCTCTTGATACATTCATGTAATTGTTTTTAATAAAAGCCCCGTCTGGTTGTTCGTTGTACATACTTATCGGTAATGGTTTAGAATGAAATGGGAATTGATTTAAATATTTTAGGGTTACGGGATCATCTGCATTGTATATAAAAAAATCTTGCTCGGTTTGGTTCTTCACAATGTTGAATTTGGATTTGATGTAATTCTCAAAATTGTGATCATACCTGTCGAGGTGATCTTCTGTTAAATTTGTAAGTATGGCAATATCAGGCCTGAATAAATAAATATCATCTAATTGAAAACTGCTTATTTCAACAACATAATAAGGCTTTGGATCCAACGCAATTTGCTTGGTGATAGAAGTTCCAATGTTGCCTACCAGTGCACAATCTAGTCCACCATTCTTGCAAATATGATATATCAATGCAGTAGTAGTTGTTTTTCCATTGCTACCAGTAATACCGATAATTTTACTGACGCCCTTGTGTCTATATGCCAGTTCCATTTCACTGATGATAGGAATCTTATTTTCAATGATGAGTTTTACAACAGCATTTGAATGTGGAATACCAGGGCTTTTCATCACTTCATCTGCAGTCAATATTTTTTCGACAGAATGGGTTCCTTCTTCAAACAAAATTCCATTAGCGTGGAGTTCTTGTTTATATACATCTTTCAATGTACCTCCATCGGAAAGAAATACATCATACCCTTGCTGCTTGCATAATAATGCAGCACCAACCCCGCTTTCGCCTCCACCTAGTATGACTATTTTCTTTTTCACTTTTTGATGATGTGTTTTAGCGAATTTTTAATGATAAGATGGCAAATACAACAAACAACAGCGTAACAATCCAAAAACGCACAGCTATTTTGCTTTCATGAAAACCTTTCTTTTGATAATGATGATGCAATGGGCTCATTAAAAAAATGCGGCGTCCTTCGCCATATTTTTTTCTCGTGTACTTAAAGTATCCAACCTGAAGCATCACACTTAAATTTTCAATTAAGAAAACAGCACAAAATATCGGGATCATCAACTCTTTTCTCACCATAATTGCCAGAGATGCTATGATTCCACCCAAAGCCAAACTACCTGTATCTCCCATGAAAACTTGTGCAGGAAATGTGTTGTACCAAAGAAAGCCAATACATGCGCCAATCATGGCAGCAATGAATATGGATACTTCCCCGAGGTTGGGGATATACATGATATTGAGATAATCTGCTAATAATAAATTACCACTGGCGTAAGCGAATAGTGCAAGGCAAACGCCAATGATGGCAGAAACACCTGTAGCCAATCCATCTAAGCCATCTGTAATATTGGCTCCATTTGAAACTGCCGTAACGATGAAAATAATAACCAACATATAAAGAACCCAACCATAAGAACGAAGCGATGTTGGCAGCAATTTTGCATAATTAAATTCATGGTTTTTGATGAATGGAATGGTGGTAATTGGTTCGTTGGCTTTTACAAAATAACGGGTACTTCCCTGGTACTTTATTTCACTGGCACCAGCTGGCTTAACTTTACCTTTATATTCACGCATCACCTTTACATTATCATTTAACAGCAATGTTGCACTGATGATGATGCCTAATCCAACTTGCCCTGCAACCTTGAACCAACCTGCAAGTCCATCTTTATCTCCTTTCTTATAAGTAACACCTTTTTCCTGTACAAGTCGCTTTGCCCTGAGCTTTAAATAATCATCAACAAACCCAACAAATCCTAACCAAACAGTACTCAATAAAAGCAATTTGATGTATACTTTTTCAAGGTCTGCAAATAAAATTGTAGGGATTAATATTCCCAAAAGGATGATAAATCCACCCATCGTTGGAGTCCCTTTCTTTTGTTCTTCTCCAGCCAACCCTAATTCTCTTACGCTTTCACCCACTTGTTTTTTTAGCAAAAATTTTATAATGGTTTTGCCAAAAACCAGGGTTATAAGAAGAGACAATAAAATAGCCAATAGTGCCCTGAAAGTAATGAATTGAAACAATCCAATACCGGGGAATTTAACCTCTGCACCCTGCAACCATTGAAACAAATGATAAAGCATGTGTTAATTTTTATTTATCGAGTTCGGTAAAAATTTCCTTCAAAATATAGTTGTCATCAAAAGGAAATTTTACTCCTTTTATTTCTTGATATTTTTCATGCCCCTTTCCTGCTACTAGTATAATATCCTCAGGCCTGGCAAGCATTACAGCTGTTTTAATGGCTTCTCTTCTGTCTACAATCGACAAAACTTTTTTCTGTAACATAATGTCTAAACCCTCTGCCATTTCCTTTATAATCAAGTTGGGGTCTTCACTTCGTGGATTATCCGATGTAAAAATCACTTTGCTGCTAAATGTTGCGGCAGCATTGCCCATTAATTTTCTTTTTGTTTTGTCTCTATCACCACCACATCCAACAACGGTAATTATTTGCTCTCCACCTTTTTGTAACTTTTTAACGGTACTCAAGATATTTAACAATGCATCCGGAGTATGAGCATAATCTATAATCCCTATGATGTTCTCCTTGGGAGAAATCATGTAATCAAAGCGACCTTCGGCACCTGTTAAATTACTCAATACGGTTAACACCTCTTGTTTGTCTTCGCCTAAACAAATGGCTGTTGCATAAACCGCCAATAAGTTGTAAGCATTGAATTCGCCAATCAAACGAAAATGAACGTCTTGCTCATTAATCAACATTTGCAATCCGGAGAGACTGTTGTCAATAATCCTGCCTTTGAAGTCAGCAATTGACCTAAGGCTGTAATAAAACTTATCAGCTGAAGTGTTTTGCAACATCACGGCACCGTTTTTATCATCCATATTAGAGATGGCAAAAGCCTCTGAAGAAATTTTATCAAAAAATGATTTTTTTACTTTCAAGTAGGCATCAAATGTTTTGTGATAATCAAGGTGATCGTGTGTAAGGTTTGAAAACACAGCACCTGTAAATTGAAGTCCAGCAATTCTCTGTTGGTGAATAGCATGACTGCTTACTTCCATGAAGGCAAATTTACATCCTGCGTCCACCATGGTTTTCAACAAAGCATTGAGGCTAATTACATCTGGTGTTGTGTGGGTGGCAGGAATTATTTCCTCACCAATTTGATTGTTCACAGTTGAGATTAAACCACTCTTTGAATCTAAAGCCATAAATAATTTATGCAGCAATGTGGCGATTGTAGTTTTGCCATTTGTACCAGTTACCCCAACTAACTTCAAATGAAGAGATGGCTCTCCGTAAAATGCATGTGCCATGATGCCGGCGGCAACTGCTGCATCAGTTGTTATGACATAGGTAATACCTTCTACCAAAACAGCGGGTAATTCAACACAAACTACTGAAGTGGCGCCATTTTCAATGGCCTTGTCTATATAATGATTTCCATCTTGCAACACACCTTTAATAGCCACAAAACAGCCTCCTGGCTTGATCAGCCTTGAGTCTATCTGAATATTATTTACATCAACATTGGTATTGCCAACGAGAGACTTGATGCTCACTTTATATAATATGTCTTGTAGTATTGGCATCTTAATTCATAACTGTTCCTAAGGTGATATAAATGGTTTGTCCTTTCTGTATAGCTGTTCCAGACTGTATTGACTGCGCAATAACTTTTCCTTTACCTGTAGCAATTATTTGTAATTGCTGCTTTTCCATAACTTCAAGTGCATCTCTTAATCCAAATCCTTTTAAATCAGGCATCACTTCATATTTTGTATTCCAAGTGCTGCCTACAAATGCTGTTTTGTTGCTACTTACCCTGCTCCATTCCCCTTTCTGTTGATTCAAATGAATACTTGAACTTAAATGCGTTGCAATTTTCTTGAAATCCTTGCTTGAACCATTCCACTCAACCTTGCTGCTGTCAACATATTTCTTGTGGGTAAAACTTGAATATAAATCTGAATCAACCGTAAATAACTTATTGGCGATGTCTGTGAAAACCGGACCCGCAACTTGCACACCATAATATTTTTTTGCGTTAGGCTTATTGTTGATCACGACAATGCAAGAATATTTTGGATTTTCAGCAGGGAAATAACCGGCAAATGAAGAATGGTAAACACCATCAATGTAACCCTTGTTATCATTAGCCACCTGAGCTGTTCCTGTCTTTCCTGCCAATAAATAAAAATTATTCAGCATACTTTTACCAGTACCTGTTTTAATAACACCTTCTAAACAAATCCTAAGCTGCTTTAGTGTGGTCTGACTGCAAATAGAATCTACCAAGGTTACCGGAGAAAATGACTTAACAACCTCTCCATTATGAACAATTGAATTAACCAAGTAAGGCCTCATCATTTTTCCATTGTTAGCAACGGCGTTATACACCATGAGTGTTTGGAGGGGGCTAACTGCAATATTATAACCAAAGCTCATCCATGGAAGTGATGTTGCGCTCCAATCTTTTTTCTTTGGATCAGGAATCAAAGGATATGATTCACCCATTAAATCAACACCTGATCTTTGCGTTAAATGCAAACGCTCTAAATGTTTTAGGTATTTTTTGGGATTTTGTGAATAATAAGTGATGGCAAGCTTGGCCATTCCTACGTTGGAGCTCAATT
>CANLED010000049.1 GCA_947489175.1 Chitinophagaceae bacterium
AAATTGTTGCTTCAACAATCTGCAATGGCATTCACCGGAGTTCCGCAGTTTTGGAATAACATAGGTAGTTTAAGAAATACAGGAATTGAAATTGAAGTAACAACCCGTAATATCCAAACTAAAAGTTTCAAATGGTCAACTTCTGCTAACATTTCTCAAAATAGAAACAGCATCATAGAGCTTGGAACTGAAGCTTATTTGTTGAATCAAGGCGAACGTACAGAAGTTTATAGAAACCAAGTTGGAAATCCATTGGTGCAATATTTTGGATTTAAGACAGATGGTGTATGGGTATCGCAAGAGCAGATAAACAAGGCCATAGCAGGCGGTTTAACAAGTTCTTTGAGCAATGTTTTTGTGCCAGGTGGTTTGAAAATTGTGGATGTAAATGGCGACAATAAAATTGACAATGAGGACAGAACAGATCTTGGAAATCCTTATCCAGACTTTACTTGGGGCATAACCAATAATTTTTCATTCAAAGGCTTCGATGTAAGTTTCTCATTCCAAGGTGTACAGGGTGGAAAGTTGATTAATGGAGATCCAAATTACAATGAATCGAGAAGAACCATTAAAGTATACAACGAAAACCGTTGGGTAAGTGCTAAGTTTCCTGGAGATGGAAAAACTCCATTTTCTACCCTTGGTTATAATTGGATGTTAACTGACTATGTAATAGAAGATGCCTCATATTTGTCTCTAAGGGATGTTAATATAGGATACACAATACCTGCTGATTTCATGAGGAAATTAAAGGTAAGTTCATTGCGTTTTTATCTATCTGCACAGAATCTATATTTCAAAACAGCAAAAGGATACAGAGGACTCAATCCTGAAGGCAGGTTCACCAATGGTGCTTATTCATCCGTTTTGGTTGATGGATATCAGCGTGGTTCCTTCCCAATTCCTAAAACAGTATTGTTAGGTATAGATATTAATTTCTAATCATCAACGAATCAAAAATAGCAATATGAAACGTCATTTATTTACACTAATCATTTGTACCATTTTATTTGCTTCATGCAAAAAAAATATTGAAATTTATCCGCTCAGCAACGTAACAACAGCTACATTCTACAAGAATACGACAGACATACAAACAGCGCTTATAGGATGCTATAACGGACTGCAAAAGCCATTGTTAGAAGAATGGAAAATATCTGAACTCAGGAGCGACAATGCCATAATGGGCAATCCTGCAAGTAAATCAGTTCCCAATCGCGATTTGAGTGATTTGGATTTATTTATTCCCAATACCTCTCACCAAGGAGTCTATAATTTTTGGATCAATACGTATGCCAATATCCGCAATGTAAACGTGTTGCTCAACAGCCTCAATGTAAATTATAGTAAGTCATCAGGCTCGATAACTTCAGATACTTCTGCCGTTCTTATATCATCAAAAGATAAAAGAGAACTTTCTGCTGAAGCTGCATTCATCAGGGCTTATCATTATTTCAATTTGGTTAGGCAATTTGGAGGTGTATTTCTTGTACACGAACCATTGTCGCCATTTGACGCAACTTCAATGAACAGGGAAACTGCTGCTGAAATTTATAAACTGATTATAGCAGATTTGAGTTACGCAATTGCTAACGGACCAGCTCTTAAATATGCTTCAATTCCCGCTACTACATTAGGACGCGTAAACAGTTGGACAGCCAAGGCTATGTTGGCAAAAGTATACCTTACACAGAACAGGAAGGCAGATGCTATTCCGTTGTTGACTGATGTTATTGCAAACAGTGGCTATGGATTGGTTGCAACTTACAGTGATGTTTTTTCCATTTCAAATGAAATGAACAGAGAAATACTTTTTGCAATAAGGTATAAGGCGGGTGGTATTGGATTAGGATCACCATTCCCTAACTCGTTTGCACCTGAACTCAGCGGAACAGCTGTAATCATTGGTGACGGCGGTGGGTTTAATACACCAAGTTCAGACTTGAACCTTACTTATGCAGCAACAGATTTGAGAAAGGGAATTAGCATCGGTGAATATGGCAATACCAAGGTACTGTATCCTAAAAAAATGATTTCTCCTGTTTCTATCGTAAATGATGCTGAAAATGATTGGATCGTAATGCGTTATGCAGATGTAGTACTGATGTTAGCTGAAGCGCAGGGGAATACAACGGCAAGCTTGGCTTTGATTAACCAAACGAGAAAAAGAGCAGGCTTAGCAGACCTATTGCCAGCAGCTGTAAACACGGTTGCACTTTTTGAAAAAGAATTGACGAACGAGCGCAGGTTAGAATTTACTTTTGAAAATATGCGTTGGTATGATTTATTGAGGTATAACAAAACCATGACAACTATAAACGCTGAGCAAACACTTAAAAACCATTACAGCACAGTTTATGTAGCTCATTATGGCAAATACCCTAGTCCAAGGCCTACATTGGCTCAGATTCAAGCGTATATAACCACAGATCGATTGTTATTGCCGATTCCACAGCGTGAAATTGACAATAACACAACACTAAAAATCCCACAAAATCCTGGGTATTGATTATCTTTTGATTCATAAACAACAACACATATAATGCATAAGTCGTTTTTCTTCATTTTAACCATCCTTTCTTTGTTAAGTTTTGACCTTGAAGCCCAAAAAGCCAAGAAGCCAAATATTCTTTTTATTGCTGTAGATGATCTAAAGCCGATAATGGGTTGTTATGGCAATAAGCTCATTAAAACACCCAATATCGACCGATTAGCCAGGATGGGGACTATGTTTTCAAACAACTACTGCCAGCAGGCGGTATGCGGACCAACTCGTGCAAGCTTGATGACAGGCATGAGACCTGATTATACAAAGGTTTGGGATTTAAAAACACAGATGCGTGATATTAATCCTGATATTGTTACACTGCCTCAGTATTTGATATCTCAAGGATACAATACAGTTGGAACTGGTAAAATCTTTCATCCAAGCAGTGCTATAAAACGCATTGATCCTGTTTCTTGGAACATGCCTTATATGGAACCTGAAGAAAAAGATTATGCCAATGGTTTGGGGAAGCCGGCTAATAGCCAATACCAAAAGCCTGAAAATAAAGCACTGTTTCTTGTAAAAAGAGAGCGGGTTAAAAGAGATGACGATGATGAAATGCCAACTTCAATCAAAGGACCTTCTGTAGAAAATATAGATGTTCCAGATGATGCTTATGATGATGGCGTTATTACCTTGAAAGCAAAGAACCAAATGGTTAAAATGCATAAAGATCAAAAGCCATTTTTTTTGGCTGTTGGTTACCATAAACCCCATCTGCCTTTTGTAGCGCCTAAAAAATATTGGGATCTATACAACCGTGCAGATATGCCAATGGCGAGTTTTCAAGAACATGCAACCAATGCACCTGAGCTTGCATACCACAAATCTGGCGAGCTCAGAAACTATATTGATATTCCTGCCTTTGCAATGTTCAACGAACCGGGATTCCACGTTAGGTTGAAGACAGAAAAACAATTGGAGCTTATCCACGGTTATTTCGCAGCTGTATCATATTTAGATGCACAAGTGGGCATTCTGCTTAATACGTTAGATTCATTGGGAACGTTGAACAATACAGTTATCGTATTATGGGGAGACCACGGCTGGCATTTGGGTGATCATGACCTTTGGGAAAAGCATACCAACTTGGAACAAGCTACCCGTGCTCCATTGATCATTGCAGCACCTGGAATGAAACCAGGTACTTCAAGCTCTTTATCAGAACACCTTGATATATTTCCAACATTGTGCGACCTCGCTTCAGTGCCTGTTCCTGCTCATTTACAAGGGAAAAGCTTGAAACCAATCATGCAAAACAAGAAGGCTGTTGTCAATGAATTTGCCATCAGCCAATACCCTAGAAAGCTCAGCAAAGAGCTGATGAAAAAGAATAATTATACGAGCAACTCTATGATGGGTTACAGCATGAGAACCGATAAATACAGGTTCACCATTTGGATGAACGATTTTACCACAAATGATGCTTTTAGTGAAAGTAAAGTCTATGCCACAGAATTGTACGATTATGTAGCTGATCCACTCGAAAAAAAGAATGTAATAGATGAAAAGGCATACGCAAAAACTTCTACTGAAATGCGTCAAAAAATGGTTGAATTCTTCAAATCTCAAGAAAAAAAGTAAATGATAAAATTCTCATTGTATAAGTCAATCATTGTTTCACTCGGTTTTTTATGTATTACCTCAGAAACATTGTTTGGCCAGACATCTAAGCCAAATATCCTGTTCATCGCAGTGGATGATTTAAAACCCATTATTGGCGCATACGGGAATGGCATGATTAAAACGCCCAACATCGATAGATTGGCAAAGAGGGGTACTGTGTTTTTAAACAACTATTGCCAACAAGCCATTTGTGGTCCAACCAGGGCCAGTATCATGACCGGCATGAGGCCAGACATGACGAAGATTTGGGACTTGAAAGCAAAAATCAGGGACGTAAGTCCAGATATAGTTACACTTCCTCAATACCTCATCACCCAAGGTTATTCTACCCAAGGGATAGGCAAAGTATTTGATCCGAGAAATGTAGATGAGCAGAATGATAAAAGTTCATGGAGTGTCCCTTATCACAAGACTGAGAAAAAGTATTATGTGCCTGAATTGGGTGAACCTGCCGCTGGAAGATATCAACTGAAAGAGACCAAAGCAATGATTGAAAAGGTCATCAGCGAAGCTTTAGCCAAGGGTATGACCAAGTCAGAAGCCAATGCCGAAGCGAATCTTAAAGTGAGGCCCACGAGTGAGAACATTGATGTGCCTAACAACGCTTATAACGATGGAGCTAATATTTTGCAGTCAAAAGACATCCTCAAAAAGTTATCAAAAAAAGGGCAACCATTCTTTTTTGCAGTAGGAATCGCCAAACCGCACCTTCCTTTTGTAGCACCTAAAAAATATTGGGATCTTTACAAAACATCAGAAATGCCGTTGGCTGCATATCAAGAGCAGTCCACAAACCCTATCGCTCCTGCCTATCACAATGCTGGAGAGATTAGGGCATATACAGACATGCCGGCCGATTTGGCAAAAACAAAGCAAAAAGATTTTGGATACACCATATCAACAGCCAAGCAACAGGAATTGATTCATGCTTATTATGCTGCCATCTCTTATACCGATGCTTTAGTTGGCGACCTTTTAAATACACTAGATTCTTTAGGACTTTCAAAAAATACCATTGTAGTTCTCTGGGGTGACCATGGTTGGCACTTGGGTGACCACAATTTGTGGTGTAAGCACAGTAATTTTGAAGAGGCTACCCGCGCACCATTGATCATTAGTGCCCCTGGCATGGTTCCAAACAGTACCAAGTCTTATACTGAACACGTAGATGTATTTCCTACTTTATGCGATTTAGCAGGGGTGCCAATTCCTTCAACATTACAAGGAAAAAGCTTGAAGCCTGTCATGCAAAATCCAACTGTTGCTGTAAAAAAATACGCCACGAGTCAGTACCCTAGAAGTGGTGTTGATGAAGAAAGCGGAAGAACAGGCTTTGTAGAAGCAAATGTGATGGGTTATTCAATCCGTGACGAACAATATCGTTTCACCATCTGGATGAAAAACGGGTTTAGGTCAACCAAAAAGTATGCTCAAAAAGATGAAATAGGCATTGAGTTATACGACTACAAAGCTGATCCCTTGGAAACGAAAAATGTAGCCAGTGAAAAAAAGTATTCATCTGTTGCCGCAAAAATGAAGACAGACATGCTCAGTTATTTTAAAACACAAGAATCGAAATAAGCATCAACATAAAAACATGAGATATTTTAAAGTATTATTGGCAGCACTTTTTATCGTAAGTGGAGTTGTGGCTCAATCCAAAAAGCCTAACATCATTTTTATTTTAGCGGATGATTTGGGTATTGATGGTGTAAGTTCGTATGGAGCGGATTTTTTTAAAACACCTGTTATCGATAAGTTGGCAAAAGAAGGAATCAGGTATACAAATGCATACACTGTGCCTTTGTGCGGGCCATCTAGGGCGTTGATATTGACAGGAAGATATGGCTTCAGAACGGGATCTGTAAATCAGGATATGACAGCCAATATTAAGCCATCGGTAGAAACCATGATGCCAGCCATCTTGAAAAATGCAGGTTATACTTCCTCCATGATAGGTAAATGGGGGCAATTGCCATTAGGTCCAGCTGAATTTGGCTTTGATGATTATTTGCGGTTTTTTGGTAGCGGTCTTTATTTCAGTGGAACTGATAAAAGTTCGAAGTATGAAGTGAATGGAAAGGATGCTATGCTTAAGAAGAATGAGTATATGCCGGACCTGATGCATGATCACATGGTGAATTTTCTTTCGCAACATAAAAAAGACCCTTTTTATCTATACTATTCATTGTCTCATGTACATGGAGAAATTGCTGCAACGCCTGATACCAAGCAAGGCACAACAGATTACAAGGAATTGTATGCTGATAATATTTCTTACATGGACAAGCTTGTAGGGAAACTTATTAATACATTGGATAGTCTTAAATTAAGAGAAAATACGCTGATTGTATTTTTTGGTGACAATGGTACAGCGGGACAGGCAGCAACTATTGGCAGGGTAAATGGACAAAAGCTTTCAGGAAAAAAAGGTACCATGCAAGAGTGTGGAAGCCTTGTGCCAATGATTGTTAACTGGCCAGGAGTAATAAAGAAACCAGGGGTTTCAAGAAGTTTAATTGATGCTGCTGATTTTGTACCAACTTTCGCAGAAATTGCCGGAGCACCACTTCCAACGACCAATATATTGGATGGTAAAAGCTTTGCTTACCAATTAAAAGGTGGCAAAGGCACCTCCCGTGATTGGATTTTCACCGGTTTGGGCAATGATTGGTACGTGAGGTCCGCAAATTGGAAATTGATGAAATCAGGAGATCTGTACGACATGCGCAAAGCACCATTTGATGAAAAGTTGGTTGTAGTTGACGAAAAAACGAGCTTGGAGAAGCAAAAACTTCAATTGATTTTAGACAAGTTGAATCCAGCAGGTGGATATTTAGACAATGGTGATGGAAGTGGACGACATGCCAACAAAACGAAGAAGAAAGAAAAATAAATTCACTTTTAGTTTCGATTTTGGAAATTTAAACCATAATCAATGGCTTAAATGCATTCAAAATGAACATGAGCAATTTTAAAACCATTTGTTCTTGGTAATTTTGAGTATTAATTATAGAATATGATAAAAACAGGAAATATAACGGTAAGCATTTATACCGAAATGACGCCGAATCCGGAAACAATGAAATTTGTTGCTAACAAACTTCTCTATCCCGGCAAAAGCATTGATTTTCAAGATATAGAAGCAGCTAAACCTTCTCCATTGGCTTTGGAGCTGTTTAGTTTCCCATTTGTAAAAAGTGTTTTCATCGCCAGTAATTTCGTAACGCTAACTAAAACCCCAGATACTGATTGGGAAGATGTAAAGCCTTCCGTTCGTCAGTTTTTAAAGGATTATTTAGAGGATGGCAAACAAGTGGTGAACGATGACGAAGTACCTCTTTCTCAATCTACCGATGGAAATATTGTATTGTCTGAAGACGGGGATGTAGTAAAGCGCATAAAAGAATTATTAGAAAATTATGTGAAACCAGCGGTTGAAATGGATGGCGGTGCCATTCAATTCAAAAAATTTGAAGATGGAGTTGTTACCCTCATGTTGCAAGGAAGCTGCAGTGGTTGTCCTTCTTCCATGATTACCCTTAAATCTGGTATTGAAGGGATGATGAAAAGAATGATTCCTGAAGTGGTAGAAGTTGTAGCAGAAGCTGAATAGGGTTTAATGTTTAAAGTTTTTAGTTTAAAGTTTAAGATGTTCAACCTTAAACTTTAAACTAAAAGCCTTCAACCAAAACTTTAAACTTTCAACCTTCAAAGCTGTCCATAGAAGCATAAACCCTAAACACTTTCCCCAATACAAAATCAAACCAGCGTTGTGGGAGAATTCCTTTAACAAAGGGGATTGCATAAACGAGCCATGGCATTCTGCAGAAAATTTTATTTTTTTCGATGGCTACTATTATTTGCTTGCTTACTTTTTCAGGTTTCAACAACGGGATTATGGGCGACTTCACACCATTAAACATCCCGGTATCAATATAATAGGGTGTTACGGTAGTAACTTTGATGCCAGTTTTTTCTTGTTCTAATTCCAACCTCATACTCTCGCTCCAGCCTATTAAGCCCCATTTACTACCAACATAAACAGACAGCTTAGGATGTGCTGCCATACCAGCTGAAGAAGCAATGTTAACAACATGCCCATTTCCTTTTAACCTCATACCCGGCAAGAGTCCCCTTGTTAAAAGCATACATGCCACTAGGTTAATCTTGATGGTGTTTTCAATCTCATCATTGCTATGGTCTATGAATGGCTTACCCGTTACAATGCCAGCATTGTTAATTAATATATCAACAGATTTGAAGGTTGAGTTGATTGATTCGATAGCTTGTTCAATTGAACTTCTTGATGAAAGGTCTGCATGAATAAACGTAGCATGTCCACCCAATTTTTTTATCTCTTCACAAACATTATTCCCGCCATCTTCATTTCTATCTATGATGATGACATGGGATGCCCCTTTTTTAATACTTTCTAAGGCCAACAAACGGCCTATGCCGGATGCCCCGCCAGTGATTAACACGGTTGATTGATTTATCTTGCTGATGGCTTTTGAATTAAGGGTTAGTTTAAAGAGATTTCAGTTGTAATATTGTAAAAATTTACTAAATCAGCGAATTTATTTTTCATAATTTTCGCAAACACAACAATCAACGGAATGGACATCAGCATGATATTAGAGGACTTAGCCATTGCATCCGGCATCATCTCCGTTTGGTTTTCTAAAAAAGAGAATATCTGGGTATATCCGACAGGGTTAATCAACACAATGGTGTACGTTTATTTAAGTTTTGTTGGTGATTTATATGGTGAAGCAACCGTAAATTTCTATTATACCATCATGAGTTTATATGGATTGTATAATTGGATGAGAAAAGATAGTTCACAAGAACGCCTCATTAAAATTACCAATTCTTCAAAATCTGAGTTGTATGCTGAATTGGGTTTCTTTTCAGCTATGTATCTGGTAATATTTATCGCACTTACTTTTATTAAAAATTCATTTGCGCCAGGTGCAATACCATGGGCCGATGCACTTGCCTCCGCATCAGCATTTACTGCCATGTGGTTAATGACAAAGAAGAAAGTCAATTCATGGGTTTGGTGGATTGTTACCAACATCGTTTCTATCCCCCTATATTTCATAAAAGGGTATAACCACACATCAATTTATTATCTGGTATTGTTGGTTCTTGCAGTCCTCGGATTGATTGAATGGAGAAAAAAAGCAATGATTAATGAAGCATAACTTAGACCCAATTAAAATTGTTATCATCGGTCCGGAATCCACGGGCAAAAGCACATTGTGTGCGTCATTGGCTGCCCATTTTTCAACAATTTGGTGCAGGGAATATGCGCGGGAATATTTATTGAAACATGGAACTGATTATTCTTATGACGACCTTCTAGTGATTGCAAGCGGTCAGTTGAAATTGGAAGATGAAGCCGTACAAAGTCTTGCTGAAGCTTATTCTTCAATGCTATTTATAGATACCGATATGTATGTGATGAAAGTTTGGTGCGAATTCGTTTTTGAAAAATGTCATCCTTGGATTCTTGATCAAGTTGTTGAGCGTAAATACGATGGATACATTCTCTGTAAACCGGATTTGCCCTGGGTTAAGGATGAATTGCGTGAGTATCCAGATTTTGAGACAAGGGATAAACTTTATCATCACTATAAAGACATTCTAATCAACCAAGAGACCCCCTGGTTTGAAGTTTCAGGTATAGATTCGATGAGAACAGCTAACGCTATTCATTGGGTTGAGGCAAGAATAATGAAAAATGAAGAATGAAGAATGAAAAATGCTCTTTGACTGTTTAGGAAGAGCATTTATTTAAGCTAGAGGGCAAGCTTGCCTGTCGTTCTGAATGTGATATAGGGGGGGCTAAAAAAAAGGTTATGACGCTTAGTAAGTAGAAACAAATGTGTGGTAAGAGCAACAAACACAAGACTCCCCTCCTGGACAGGAGGGGTGCCGAGACAGATGAGCGAAGCGATTCTGGCTCGGCGGGGTGGTGGAATTAAATTATGGAAATCCACCACCCCGGCCTCTGTCTCGTCACCTTCGGCGCCTCGCCAGAGTCCACCCCTCCTGTCCAGGAGGGGAGTCTTTGATGGAGAAAGCCAACATTTTAAAACGCTGATTTTCAACGTATTAAAAAGATGTTATTATAGGCGTAGCGAGGCGTCTCCTTCAACCAATATCAATAACCTGGGGTTAAAACCCCAGGCTATTGAATTTTGATGGCTCCCCAACCTTAAACTAAAAACTTTAAACCCTTCAACCCCTTCAACCTCTTCAACTACTTCAACCCCTTCAACATTAAACTTTAAACCTTCAACTCAATAATTCTTCATTTATTTTACCTTCGCACTTCAATCACAACAAATGATACAATCTACTATTTCAATTGACGTTAACCTAGACGAACAGAAAATTCCCCATCAAATTCTGTGGAGTGCTACACAATCTAG